>NZ_JBHXTJ010000005.1:205404-280232 GCF_042677525.1 Streptomyces sp. NPDC127114 | reverse complement strand
ACTGCCACCTCCCCTTCGCTTCGCTCGTGGAGGAGGCCTAAACGTCCGGACACCCCCACCCCCGCTCCGGCCCCGGACCCCTCCCCGCCGTCGTCGGCCTCGGCGCCGCTCCGGCCCCGGACCCCTCCCCGCCGTCGTCGGCCTCGGCGGGGATTCGGTTCCGGGCCCCTCCCGCCGTCGTCGCGTGCGGCGGACACTGGGGTGGGGAAGCCGTACGGCTTACTGAGCGAGCGCTTAGAAAAGAGGTCCGCATCACATCGTCGGGGCGGTGACCCGCGCGGTACGTACGGGTAACTTCCCTTTCTGTCCGCCCACCCAGCACCTCCTGGAGCCGTGATGCCCGAAGCAGTCATCGTCTCGACCGCCCGCTCGCCGATCGGCCGGGCCTTCAAGGGCTCCCTGAAGGACCTGCGTCCCGACGACCTGACCGCCACGATCATCCAGGCCGCCCTCGCCAAGGTGCCCGAGCTGGACCCGCGCGACATCGACGACCTGATGCTCGGCTGCGGTCTGCCCGGCGGCGAGCAGGGCAACAACCTCGGCCGCATCGTGGCCGTGCAGATGGGGATGGACCACCTGCCGGGCTGCACCGTCACCCGGTACTGCTCCTCGTCGCTGCAGACCTCGCGCATGGCGCTGCACGCGATCAAGGCCGGCGAGGGCGACGTCTTCATCTCGGCCGGTGTCGAGATGGTCTCCCGGTTCGTGAAGGGCAACTCCGACTCGCTGCCCGACACGCACAACCCGCTCTTCGCCGAGGCCGAGGCCCGTACCGCCGCCGTCGCCGAGTCCGAGGGCTCGACGTGGCACGACCCGCGCGAGGACGGCCTGGTCCCCGACGCGTACATCGCCATGGGCCAGACGGCCGAGAACCTGGCCCGCTGGAAGGGCGTCACGCGCCAGGACATGGACGAGTTCGGCGTGCGCTCGCAGAACCTCGCCGAGCAGGCCATCAAGAACGGGTTCTGGGAGCGGGAGATCACCCCGGTCACGCTGCCGGACGGCACGGTCGTCTCCAAGGACGACGGCCCGCGCGCGGGTGTGACCATGGAGGGCGTCTCCGGGCTCAAGCCGGTCTTCCGGCCCGACGGGCTCGTCACGGCCGGCAACTGCTGCCCGCTGAACGACGGTGCCGCGGCCGTCGTGATCATGTCCGACACCAAGGCGCGCGAGCTGGGTCTGACCCCGCTGGCCCGGATCGTCTCCACCGGCGTCTCCGGCCTCTCGCCCGAGATCATGGGCCTCGGGCCGGTCGAGGCGTCGAAGCAGGCGCTGCGCCGGGCCGGTCTCACCACGAGCGACATCGACCTTGTCGAGATCAACGAGGCCTTCGCCGCGCAGGTCATCCCGTCCTACCGGGACCTGGGCTTCGACCTCGACAAGGTCAACGTGAACGGTGGCGCCATCGCCGTCGGCCACCCGTTCGGCATGACCGGCGCCCGGATCACCGGCACGCTGATCAACAGCCTGCAGTTCCACGACAAGCAGTTCGGTCTGGAGACCATGTGCGTCGGCGGCGGCCAGGGCATGGCCATGGTCATCGAGCGGCTGAGCTGAGCCGCAGCGGAGGGTAGGGGCCGCCCGAGGAACGAGGGCGGCCCCTACCCGGAGCGGAGGCGAAGCTCAGCGCGACCAGGAGAGAAGAGCGGCTGTCCTGATCCCGTCGGGAGCCCTCGCTAACCGCGCCGCGTCCAAGCCGTGACCGAATCTCCCCCAGGATGTGACATACATCCCGGGGGAGAGTTCTTTTCCCAGGTCACGGGGGTATCGGGACTAAACACCAGGCACAAATACCTGTCCATTTCGTGACGTAATGCACTGACAGGCGGCGCCACCCCACGACACTCTGATGTAGGAAGTCGGGGGATCGACTCGGAATCGGGAGTACGTCAGTGAGCGCACTGTCTCTTGCCCTGCTGGTGACCACCGCCGCTGCCACGGCCGTGGGCGCCGCCGCTCTGCACTCGGCCCACGCTCTCCGTAAGCAGATCACCGCGCTGCGTGGCGAACTCGCCGCGGCCCAGGGCGTGTCCGTCCCCGCGGCCCGGCAGTCGCCCGCCGCCGAGATACGGGCCGCGGTCGCCGAGGCGCTGGCCGAGGAGCGCGAGCGGGAGCTCGCCGAGGCGCGGGCCTTCTGGGCCGCGCAGGAGGCACGCGACGCCGCCGACGCCCCGTCGCTGCTGGGCGGTCCGGTCGCGCCCGCCGAGGAGGGCCCGTACTTCGTCCCGCGTCAGGCCGACTTCGTGGGCCTGGAGGCGATGGCCCTGGAGGCCATGGAGGCGGAGGCCGCCGCGCTCGACGGCCGCGAGACCGCCGCGCAGGACCCGCTGGACGTGTTCGACACCTTCGACGCGCTGGAGGAGTTCCCGGAGCTCACCGGCGCCGGTGAGTACACCGAGGACTCCCCCGAGCTGGCCGCGGCGCGCCGCCGCCACCCCTCGCACCCGGACTTCGTGCCGGTCCGCACGCCCGTGGTCACCGACCACGAGCGCACGGTGGCCCGTCTCGAGGAGCTCGCCGACACCGGCACCGCGCTGACCGACGTCCGCCCCGGCCCGCTGGGCACGCTGGACGTGTACGTCTTCGCCGACGGCACCACGCTCTGTATGACCCCGGGCCACCGGGAGACGGCCGAACGCCTCGCCGAGGCCCTGCGTGCCGGCCACACCCCGGTGCTGCTCGGCGGCTCGGGCGTGTCCGGCGCCTACGCCCTGACCTTCTCGTGCGGCGACGCGGCCGAGGACAACGTGTACATCCTCGCCGACCGCGTCATCGCCAGCCTCTAGGCCGTTTCTTCCGGATCAGGGCCGGATAGGCCGCGGCGTCTGGTGCATGGGGTCTCCCCAGGCCCGCCAGGGCCGAGGGGAAGCATCGCAAGGCGCCGGAGCGTCGCGATAGCGGAGCTATCGGGGCGTTTCGGCAACGCGGCGAGGTGCCGTGCCAGGCGTCGCGGACCCGGCCAAGATCCGGAAGAGACGGCCTAGCCACGGGGGCCGTGGCGGCCCCCCGGAAGCCCGCGGGCGGGTTCACAGGCCCGAGCGGGCCTCCGCCTCCCGTACCAGTCTCACGGCCTCGTCCAGGTCGCCCTCCGGGGCGTCTGCCGGGGCCGTTCGCATGCTTTCGGCCAGATCCGTGGCGGCGACCGCGAGTTGGTCCGCGACCGCGAAGACGCCGGCGTCCGGCATGATCCGCGGCTCCCGGCCGGGGGTCTCCAGGCGCTGCGCCCGGGTGGCCAACTCCCTGGCCAGGGCCAGGCCTTCGGCTGCCGCGCCGCGCTGGAGGCGGCTCTGCGGGGCGGCCCGCAGCCGGTCGGCGAAGCGCTCGGCTGCGGCGGTCAGTTCGGTCGTATCGCGCACTCCGCGACCCTACGCGCCGCCCGGGGACCATTGCCAACGGGCGAACGCTCGGGCACGGTGACGTGAAGGAGCACAGGCACAACGCGTCCGGAGGCGCCGATGTCCCACGCATTCTCCGAAGAGACCCACCGCAACCTGCTCGCCCGTATCCCCCGATGCACCGGTCGTGAGATCTCCGACTGGCTGCGGGCCGTCGAGGAGGGCCCGTCCCTCATCCGCTTCGAGGAGAAGGTCAGCTGGCTGCGCGGCGAGCACGGGCTCGCCTACGGCCACGCGAAGGCGATCATCCACGAGTACGACCTGCGGAGGGCCGCCCGCCGCATGACCTGATCCCGTTCTCCGGGTCACTTCCCGACGTGACGGCCGAGGAAGTCGCGGACCAGTTCCGCGATCTCCTCGCCGTGCGTCTCCAGGGCGAAGTGCCCGGCGTCGAGCAGGTGGATCTCCGCGTCCGGCAGGTCGCGGGCGAAGGCCTCGGCACCGGCCGGGCCGAAGATCTCGTCGCCCCGGCCCCAGGCGGCCAGCAGCGGCGGCCGGTGGGTGCGGAAGTACTCCTGGAAGGCCGGATAGCCGTCCAGGTTGAACTGGTAGTCCCAGAAGAGCTGGAGCTGGATCTCCTGGTTGCCGGGCCGGTCGAGGCCGGCCTGGTCCAGGGACCAGGTCTCCGGGCCGATCCGGTCGAGCCGGTCGGCCGGGACGCCGTGGGTGTACTGCCAGCGGGTGGCCTCGGGGGTCAGCAGCGCGCGTACGCCCTCCTCGTTGGCCTCCCGGTCCTCGGCGTGGGCGAAGAGGACGTCCCAGAAGGGCGTGAAGCCCTCCACATAGGCGTTGCCGCTCTGGGTGACGATCGCGGTGACCCGCTCGGGGTGCCGGGAGGCGATGCGGAGGCCGACGGGTGCGCCGTAGTCCTGGATGTAGAGCGCGAAGCGGTCGAGGCCGAGCTGGTCGAGGAGCTTCAGGGTGATGTCGGTGAGCTTCTCGAAGCTGTAGTCGAAGGCGTCCACGGCGGGCGTGGCGGAGGCGCCGAAGCCGATGTGGTCGGGCGCGACCAGGTGGTACGCGTCGGCGAGCTCGGCCATCAGTCCCCGGTACATGTGCGAGCTGCTCGGGAAGCCGTGCAGCAGCACCAGGGTGGGCCGGGACGGGTCTCCGGCCTCCCGGTAGAAGACCTCCAGGCCGTCGACGGTCGTGGTGCGGGAGCGCAGGGCGAAGCTGGACATGGGACCTCCCCGTTCGATGGAGAACGAGCGTTCTCCCGATGCCTTGTAGAGTAGGAGAACGATGGTTCTCATGCAAGCCCGCTATCCGGAGGAGTGGTCGGTATGGACGCGGAGACCGCGGAGCTGAGGCTCCTGGAGACGGCCGAGGCCCTCTTCGACGAGAAGGGCGTCCAGGCCGTCGGCATGGACGCCATCCGCAGCGCCTCGGGCGTCTCCCTGAAGCGCCTCTACCAGCTGTTCCCGTCCAAGGACCACCTGGTCTGGGCGGTGCTCAAGCGCCGCGACACCGCGGTGCGCGAGGCCATCGCCGCCCATGGCGCCACCCACGCCACCAGCCCGTACCAGCGGGCCCTCGCGGTCTTCGACTACCTCGGCGACTGGTTCGCGGACCCCGGCTTCCGCGGCTGCGCCTTCATCAACACCTTCGGCGAGATGGGCGGCATCTCCCCCGACATCGCGGACATCGCCCGCGGCCACAAGCAGGCCCTGCGGGACTACTTCGCCGAACAGACCGCCGCCCTCAACGCCCCGCCCGCCCTCGCCGACCAGCTGGCCCTGCTCGCCAACGGCGCCATGGCCGTCGCCGGCATCAACGGCACCTCCGAGCCCGCCGCCCACGCCAAGGACGCCGCCCGGGTGCTCCTGGACGCCCACGTGGACTGATCCGGGCCGGACCGCCGGGAAAGGCGGAAGGGCCCGCCCGGCTGCTGCCGGACGGGCCCTTCGCGTGTCACGCGAGGTGTCACACGGTGCGTCAGTCGTCGCCCTGGAGGATCGACAGCAGGCGCAGGAACTCCATGTAGATCCACACGAGGGTCAGCGTGAGGCCGAAGGCCGCCAGCCACGCCTCCTCGCGCGGAGCGCCGTACGTGATGCCGTCCTCGACCTGCTTGAAGTCGAGGGCCAGGAAGCAGGCGCCCAGGATGATGCCGATGACGCCGAACATGATGCCGAGGCCGCCGCTGCGGAAGCCCAGGCCGTCACCGCCGCCGAACACGGCGAACAGCAGGTTGACCGCCATCAGCAGCACGAAGCCGATCGCGGCCGCCATCACGAAGCCGTAGAAGCGGCGGGTGACGCGGATCCAGCGCATCTTGTACGCGATCAGCACGCCGGCGAAGACCGCCATGGTGCCGAGCACGGCCTGCGCGACGACACCGTCGGCGATGTACGTCGAGACGGCCGCCGAGATCACGCCGAGGAAGACGCCCTCGAAGGCCGCGTACGCCAGGATCAGCGCCGGCGAGGCCTTGCGCTTGAAGGACTGGACGAGCGACAGCACCAGGGCCACGAGACCCGCGCCGATGGCGATGCCGTAGGACTTGCCCAGGTTCGCCGGGTCGACCGGCAGCAGCAGCCAGGCCAGGACGGCGGTGACGACGACCGTGCCGAGCGTGATCGCCGTACGGCTGACCACGTCGTCCATCGTCATCACGTTGCCGCGGACCTGCTGCGGCGCGCCGAGCTGGGTGTCCTGCGGCGCGTAGGGGTTGGTCGCGTACGGGTTGGCCTCACCCTGCGCGTAGGGGTTGCCGGTCGCGTACGGGTTGGTTCCGACGGCGGGGCCCCCGGCCTGCGGCTGCTGCGCGTTGAAGCCGGCGTAGCCGTTGTCGCGGCTGAACCCCCGTCGCGAGAAGACCGGGTTGCTGCTCCTCATCTCACTCCTCCATGGCCGCACTGCGCGGCCTTGCGTCAAGAGTAATGCGAGGGCAAAAGAAACCCCCTCGTGCTGGGGGAGGATCTTTATACGATCGTGTCGAGCGGGCGTCGAGGAGTGCCCGGAACCGGATTCGAACCGGTACGGCCTGAGGCCAGCGAGGTTTAAGCTCGCCGTGTCTGCATTCCACCATCCGGGCGTGGCGCGAACCTCCGCGTTGGCACAGGAGCCTATCGGGGCACGTCGCCCGTTCAGCGGAACGCCGGTCCGATGTTGTCTTATTTTATTGACACCTGAGGGTGCGTCAGCGCAGGTGAGGGGCATCGGGCCGAAGCCTGACCGGGGTCGCGGCCGCAAAGACGTCAGGGGTGGATTGACGAAAACTCGCCGCAGGTTCGTACGGACTTCGTCACCTTCGCACCATCAGGCCCCGCGGCCCCCCGGCGGAAGGACCAGGAAGCCCCGGCGGACGGCCGGGTGGCTCCGGACCGCGGCTCCGCCTCGGGGTCGGCCGTCATACCTCAGGAGGACGGCGGGCCCGGGCGTCCGACTCCAGGCTGCCCCGGGAACGGGTACGTGGACGGACGACCCGCGCCGGAACGAACGACACGATGGAGTGGTTCCCGATCAACCGCAGTGACAGGAGTCGCCGTCGTGACCACCACCCCCACCGTGCACCGCGCCACCGCGGTGGCCGCCCACGCCACCGACCTGACGAAGGTCTACGGTCAGGGTGAGACCCAGGTGGTCGCGCTCGACCGCGTCACCGTGGGCTTCGGCCGCGGCGAGTTCACCGCGATCATGGGCCCCTCCGGCTCCGGCAAGTCGACCCTCATGCACTGCGTGGCCGGACTCGACTCCTTCTCCTCCGGCTCCGTCCGGATCGGCGACACCGAGCTCGGCACCCTGAAGGACAAGCAGCTCACCCAGCTGCGCCGGGACAAGATCGGCTTCATCTTCCAGGCGTTCAACCTGCTGCCGACGCTCACCGCGCTCGAGAACATCACGCTGCCGATGGACATCGCGGGCCGCAAGCCCGACAAGCAGTGGGTGCAGCAGGTCATCGACATGATCGGCCTCTCCGGCCGGCTCAGCCACCGCCCCGCCCAGCTCTCCGGCGGCCAGCAGCAGCGCGTGGCCGTGGCCCGCGCGCTGGCCTCCAAGCCGGAGATCATCTTCGGTGACGAGCCGACCGGAAACCTCGACTCGCGCTCCGGCGCCGAGGTCCTCGGCTTCCTGCGCAACTCGGTGCGCGAGCTCGGCCAGACCGTGGTGATGGTGACCCACGACCCGGTCGCCGCCTCCTACGCGGACCGCGTGATCTTCCTGGCGGACGGCCGGATCGTCGACGAGATGCTCCACCCGACGGCGGACGGCGTGCTCGACCGCATGAAGGCCTTCGACGCCAAGGGCCGCACGAGCTGAGGCCCCCGGGGCCCGCCACGGCCCGACCCGCCGGCAGCACCGGCAGGTCCCGGCAGGCCCCGAGCCCGCCTCCCTCCTCCCACGGGGCTCCGCCCCGCCCCGTCGGCCCGCGCCGACCCGCCCTCTTCCTCCAGGACTCCACAGCCATGTTCCGTACCGCCCTGCGCAACGTGCTCGCGCACAAGGCCAGGCTGCTGATGACCGTCCTCGCCGTGATGCTCGGCGTGGCCTTCGTGTCCGGCACCCTCGTCTTCACCGACACCCTCTCCCAGGCCTTCCGCAACCAGTCGGCCAAGAGCTACGACGACATCGCCGTCGCCGTCAGCGCGGCGCCGAACCAGAACGACCCCAACGCCACGCCCGGCCTGTCCGAGCAGACCCGGCAGAAGATCGCCGCACTCGACGGCGTGGCCGACGCCACCGGCCGCGTCAACGGCTTCGCCGGCGTGCCGGACAAGGACGGCAAGCTGATCGGCGCCGGCTGGTCCAACAAGGGCACCAACTTCGCCCCCGGCAAGGACGGCAAGGACTCCGCGTACGCCTTCGTCTCCGGCGCGGGCCCCGTGCAGGACGACGAGATCGCGCTCGACAAGGACACCGCCGACAAGGGCGGCTACCACGTCGGCGACCGGGTCCGGGTGGCCACCAACGGCCCCGTCGAGACCTACACCCTCACCGGCGTCTTCACCACCGAGGACGGCGCCGTGAACGCCGGCGGCAGCCTCGTGCTGTTCGACACCGACGTCGCCCAGAAGCTGTTCCTGCGGCCCGGCCACTTCATGGACATCAACGTCAGCGCCGAGCCGGGCGCCGACGCCGACAAGATCCTCGCGGCCGTGAAGCCGGTCGTCGGCGACAAGGCCGACGCCCAGACCGGCCAGGAGCTCGCCGACCAGCAGGCCAAGGACATCGAGGCGGGCCTCGGCACACTCAACCAGATGCTGCTCGGCTTCGCCGCCATCGCGCTCTTCGTCGGCATCTTCCTGATCTCCAACACCTTCACCATGCTGGTCGCCCAGCGCACCAAGGAGCTCGCGCTGATGCGGGCGGTGGGCGCCTCGCGCAAGCAGATCACCCGCTCCGTGCTCGCGGAGGCCGGTCTGGTCGGCCTGGTCGCCTCGGCCGTCGGCTTCGTGCTCGGCATCGGGCTCGCCGCCGGGCTGCGCTCCGGCATGAACGCCTTCGGCCTGAAGGTCCCCGCCGGCGACCTGGTCATCGGCACGACCCCGCTGGTCTCGGCCCTCGCCGTCGGCGTCCTCGTCACCATGCTGGCCGCGTTCCTGCCGGGCCGCCGGGCCGCGAAGATCCCGCCGGTCGCCGCGATGAGCAGCGTCCACGCGGTCGCCACGACGAAGTCCCTCGTCGTGCGCAACACCATCGGCGCGATCGTCACCGCCCTCGGCCTGGGCGCCATCGCCCTCGGCGCCTCCCAGGGCGGCGAAGAGGGGCGGATGATGATCGCCGGAGGCGCGTTCCTCGCCCTCATCGGGGTGATCGTGCTGATCCCGCTGCTGTCCCGCCCGGTGATCGCGCTGGCCCGGCCGGTCCTGAAGGCCTTCGGCGTGGCCGGCACCCTGGCCGGCCAGAACGCGGTCCGCAACCCGCGCCGCACCGGCGCCACCGCCTCCGCGCTGGCCATCGGCCTCACCCTGGTCACCGGTCTCTCGGTGCTCGGCGCCACGGTCGGCTCGGCCGTGGACCGGATGACGACCGACCAGATCAAGGCCGACTACATGATCACCATGGCGAGCGGCGAGGGCCTCAGCCAGGCCGCGCTGGACGCCGTGAAGAAGACCCCGGGCGCCACGGCGGTCTCGCCGCAGCAGGCCGGCTGGATCCAGGTGAAGGGCGACTTCAAGTCCGTCTCCGGCGTCACCCCGGGCGACGTCGAGAAGGTGCTCAACCTCCACGTCGTGAACGGCTCGCTCGGCACCCTCGCCGAGGGCCAGGTCGCGGTCGACGACAAGACGGCCGAGAAGCGGGGCTGGAAGGTCGGCTCGACCCTGCCGGTCGAGTTCTCCGACAAGAAGAAGGGCGAGCTGAAGGTCGGCGCGGTCTACGAGGCCAGCGAGTTCGTCTCGCCGCTGGTCCTGGACGTGAAGGTCCTCAACGCCCACGACCCCAAGCCGTACATCCCGCAGATCTTCGTCGCGATGGACGGCGGCCCGTCGGCCGCGGCCGAGAAGGCCGTGATGACGTCGCTCGGCGACAACCCGGCCGTGACGGTCATGGACAAGAAGGACATGCGCGACCAGTTCGGCGGCGTCATCAACATGATGCTGAACATCATGTACGGCCTGCTGGCGATGGCGCTGATCATCGCGGTCCTCGGCGTCGTCAACACCCTCGCGATGTCGGTCTTCGAGCGGCAGCAGGAGATCGGCATGCTGCGGGCGATCGGTCTCGACCGGCGCCGGGTGAAGCGGATGGTCCGTCTGGAGGCCGTGGTCATCTCGCTGTTCGGCGCGGTGGTCGGCATCGCCCTCGGCTCCTTCCTGGGCTGGGCGATCGGCGAGACGCTGAAGCACAGCCTGCCGGACTACGCGCTGGTGCTGCCGTGGGGCCGGATCGGGATCTTCCTGCTCCTCGCCGGACTGGTCGGCGTCCTGGCCGCCATGTGGCCGGCGCGCAGCGCGGCGAAGCTGAACATGCTGGCCGCGATCAAGGCCGAGTAGGTCTCCGTAGGGCACGCACGACGCGTCCGACAGGTACGGCGCGTACGGCGCGAAGGGCTGGGTTCCCGTGGGAGCCCGGCCCTTCGGCGTTCCTCCGCGTCAGCTGCCCGCGCAGTACGACATCAGGTACTGGTGGTTGGCCTTGTACAGGTCGAAGAGCGCCGCGTCGTCGATCTTCAGGAGCGTCTCGTCGTTGGCCCGCAGCGCCGGGTAGGTGTAGTTGTGGCTGCCGGTCCACACCAGCTTCCGGCCGGCCACGCCGTCGTACGTGCCCTCGACCAGCAGGTACTTGGAGTGCAGGCCCGCCTTGGCTACGCCGGTGCCCCGGTCCTCGTAGCACTGGACCCGCTGGGTGAGCTTGCCGGAGATCACCGACTCGACGCCCGCGCTCATCGAGCCCGGAGCGCCGTCGTGGGCGAGGATCACCGAGCAGCCGGCGTTCTTCAGGGCGACGAGCCTGCTCGCGACCTCGTCGCGGGTGAAGAGGTTGGCGGCCATGCGGATCTGGGTGCCGCCGGCACAGCTGACGTTGTCGAGGATCAGCTTCACGGTGTCGGTGCTCGCGTCGGAGTCGTACGAGCCGCCGGCGGCCTCCTGGCGCGGGAAGAAGTACGCCTTGTACGGGCCGGTGGGGCTGGTCGGGGTCTTGTAGTAGTGGCTCAGGCCGCCGGTCGAGGAGCCGTGGTGCAGCAGGTCGGCGAAGTAGCTCTGGTAGATGCCGTAGAGGCCGCTGTCGACGATGGTGACGGCGTTGTTGAAGAGGTCGGTGCGCTGGACGCCGGTCATGTTGGCGGAGGTCTGGACGACGACGTCGTCCGCGCCGCCGGTGCTGGAGAACAGCCAGAACTTGTTGTGGTTGATGGCGCCGTCGGTGTCGCCGGGCAGCTGCCGGGAGCCGATGCAGCCGCGGCCGGCCGGGCAGGCGAAGACCCAGGAGCCCTGGGTGCGGTCGGTGCCGAGACGGGTCACGAGCCGGTCGTACTCGCCGCCGGCCATGGTGGCGGAGGTGTGGTCGACGATCACCCGGACGTTCACGCCGCGGGTCTTCGCGGCGCCGAGGGCGTCGGTGACGCTGTCGTCGGTGAAGGTGTAGAGCCCGGCGGTGATGGTGGAGCCCGCCGGGGCCCGGCCGATGAGGTCGGTGATGTGGTCCCGGACCCGGTTCTGGGCGGTGGCGTCGCCCGACGGGTCGTTGAAGGTGGCGGTGGTGGTGACCGGGGCCTCGGCGGCGCCCGCGGGTGAAGGGACGGCGAGCAGGCCGACGGCGGCGGCCACCGCGAGCAGGAGACGGCCGGGACGACTGGGGCGGCTGGGACGGCGCAAGAGTTCCCCCTCGGAACGAGCAGAACGGCATATGCATGACAATCCGGACCCGAAGGAGCGGGGTGCCGGTGCACACCGACACCCCGCCTACCCGGAACGTCAAGTTCCGAACGTATCAACGCCCTTGGGAATCAGCCTTCCCGGGACTCCTCAGTCCTCCCGGGACTCCTCAGTCCTCCCGCGGCTCGGTCCACTCCCGCGACCGCAACGGCAGCCCGCTCGCGCCCGACTCCGGCGTCCGCACCGCGAGGAACTGGTTGACGCCGATCCGGTTGCGCTCGAAGGACACCGCCGAGGCCGCCATGTACAGCCGCCAGATCCGCGCCCGGCCCGGCGAGGTCAGCCGGACCGCCTTCTCCCACTCCCGCTCCAGGTTCGCCACCCAGCGGCGCAGCGTCAGCGCGTAGTGCTCGCGGATCGCCTCCACGTCGCGCACCTCGAAGCCGGCCTCCTCAAGGGTCGTCAGGGTGCGTCCCATGGGAGCGAGTTCGCCGTCCGGGAACACGTACGCGTCGATGAAGGCGTCCACCTGGTACGCCTCCTCGTCGGGCTCCGGGCGCCGGGCGATCTGGTGGTTGAGCAGCCTTCCGCCCGGCTTGAGGAGCCGGTACAGCACGTCCGCGTACTCCCGGTAGCGCTCCGCGCCCACGTGCTCGGCCATGCCGATCGAGGAGATCGCGTCGAACGGGCCGTCGTCGACGTCCCGGTAGTCCTGGACCCGGATCTCGATCCGGTCGGTCAGGCCCTCGTCCGCGATCCGCTTGCGGGCGAACGCCGCCTGCTCGCGCGACAGCGTGATGCCGACGACCCGCGCCCCGTACTCCCGGGCCGCGTGGATCGCCATCGAGCCCCAGCCGCAGCCCACGTCGAGCAGCCGGTCGCCCTCCTTCAGGTGCAGCTTGCGGGCGATCAGGTCCAGCTTGTCGCGCTGGGCCTCCTCCAGGGTCCCGCCGTCGGTCCAGTACGCACACGAGTAGACCATCGAGGGGCCGAGCACCAGCTCGTAGAAGTCGTTGCCCACGTCGTAGTGGTGACTGATCGCCTGCTTGTCCCGGCGCCTGGTGTGCCGCGCGCCGCTGCGGCCGCGCATCTCCTCCACCGGCGGCTTCGGAGGCGGGAAGGGACCCGCCAGCCTGAGCAGGGCCTTGGCCGCCGCGCGCACCTTCGGGTCGCGCACGGTCTCCAGGGCGCCGCGCGACTCCTCGCCGCGCTCCCAGATGAACCCGGCGAGCCGGTCCAGGACCTCGTAGAGATCGCCCTCGACGTCGATCTCGCCCGCCACCCAGGCGCGCGCGAGGCCCAGCTCGCCCGGCTTCCACAGCAGTCGGCGCAGGGCGCGGCGCTCGCGCACGATCAGTACGGGGCCGTCGGCTGGGCCGGCTTCGCTGCCGTCCCAGGCCCGCAGTCGCACCGGGAGCTTCGCTCCCAGGACGTCCTCGGCCAGGGCGGTCAGCCGCGACGCGGCGTCGGCCATGGTGCAACACCTCCGTGATCTCGTGCCCCAGAAATGCGTGTCACCAGGAGAACACCGTCCGTGGCCGAAGCCATGCCAGCGCGTGGGTAAACGCTGGGAAAAACACGCGAAGGGCCGTCCGCACCACGGATGGCGGACGGCCCTTTTACGGCCTTGCGTGTACTGCTCGTACTGCTGGTACTGCTGGGTGCTGCTCGTACTACGAGGTGTCGCTCGTACTGCGAGGTGTGCGGTCCTGCGGGTGTTACGAGGCCTTGGCCTTCTCCTGCGCCGGGGCGGCCGGCGCCGGGGCGGGCTTGGCCGCCTCGTAGAACTCCTCGCGCGGCGACTCGATGGCACCGAGGGAGACGACCTCGCGCTTGAGGAACATGCCGAGGGTCCAGTCGGCGAAGACGCGGATCTTGCGGTTGAAGGTCGGCATCGCCATGCCGTGGTAGCCACGGTGCATGTACCAGGCGAGACGGCCCTTGAGCTTGATCTTCATCTTGCCCATGACGATCATCGCGACGCCCTTGTGCAGACCGAGGCCGGCCACAGCGCCCTTGTTGGCGTGGCTGTACTCCTTCTGCGGGAAGCCGCGCATGCCGGCCACCACGTTGTCGCCGAGGACCTTGGCCTGACGCAGGGCGTGCTGGGCGTTCGGCGGGCACCAGGCGCGCTCGCGCGGGACGCCGGCCTTGATCGCGGCCATGTCCGGGACCTGGGCGTTGTCGCCCGCGGCCCAGACGTAGTCCATGCCGTTGACCTGGAGCTTCTCGTTGCAGTCCACGTGGCCGCGGGGGCCGAGCGGCAGACCGAAGCGGGCGAGCGCCGGGTTCGGCTTCACACCGGCGGTCCAGACGATCGTGCTGGAGTCGACCTCGAGGCCGTTCTTCAGGACGACGTGGCCGTCGACGCAGGAGTCCATGGAGGTCTCGAGGTAGATCTCGATGCCGCGGGACTCCAGGTGCTCCTTGCCGTACTGGCCGAGCTTGGGGCCGACCTCGGGAAGGATCTTGTCGGCCGCGTCGACCAGGATGAAGCGCATGTCCTCGCGCGACACGTTCTGGTAGTACTTCGCGGCGTCGCGGGCCATGTCCTCGACCTCGCCGATCGTCTCGGCGCCGGCGAAGCCGCCGCCCACGAAGACGAAGGTCAGCGCCTTGCGGCGGACCTCCTCGTCGGTGGTCGAGTCGGCCTTGTCGAGCTGCTCGAGGACGTGGTTGCGCAGGCCGATGGCCTCCTCGATGCCCTTCATGCCGATGCCCTGCTCGGCGAGGCCGGGGATCGGGAAGGTGCGGGAGACGGCACCCATCGCGATGACCAGGTAGTCGAACGGCAGCTCGTACGCCTCGCCGACGAGCGGCGCGATCGTGGCGACCTTGCGGTCCTGGTCGATGGTGGTGACCCGGCCGGTGAGCACCTCGGCTCCGCGCACGACGCGTCGCAGCGGGACGACGACGTGGCGCGGCGAGATGCTGCCGGCGGCGGCTTCGGGGAGGAAGGGCTGGTAGGTCATGTACGACCGCGGGTCGACGACCGTGACGGTCGCCTCCGCGTAGCGCATCTTCTTGAGGATGCGCCGAGCTGCGTACAGGCCTACGTACCCGCCGCCTACTACGAGGATCCTGGGACGCTCCGTGGTGCTCATGCATCCGAGTATCCACCCCTCCAAGGGGGGTCGCTCGTGCGCCCCTTCACAAGGATGCGAGGGACCTCTGCTACACTCCGCGGCCCACGTGACCCAGGTCATGGTCCAGCAAAGGAACCACCGGGCGGGGGAGAGCGTTGTTCACCCCTTGTGAACTGGCCTGGAGAGCCTTCCTTAACGCTGAACCGCAGGGCGCGTTCACACGATGGAAACATCGAGCGAATGGGCCTCCACACCTGCGAAAGGGCCCTGAGGAGCCCCTCGGAGGGACCAACGACCCTCCGCGGGCGCCATCAGGGCCCTTTCTCTTGTGAAGAACTTCACGAACCTTTTCGACGCGCCCCCGTCCGCCGCCGTTCACAGGGGCTCATAGGCGCCCGCTATGCGACGGATAGGGCGATCCCATCGAGGATGTCGTGCTCGCTGACCACGACCTCGGCAGCGCCGGTGCGCTCCATGATCTCGGCCAGGACCAGGGCTCCGGCGATGATCACGTCGACCCGGCCGGGGTGGATCACCGGGATCGCGGCGCGCTCGTCGTGCGTGGACGCGAGCAGCCGGGACACCACCTCGTCGACCTTCGCACGGGAGATCCGCGCGTGGTGGATCCTCGTGGAGTCGTACTCGTCCAGACCCAGCGCGATCGCGGCGACCGTGGTGACCGAGCCGGCCAGACCCACCAGGGTCTCGGCCTCGGCGATCGGCACGGTCTCGGCGGCCAGGTCCATCGCCGCCCGGACGTCGGCGCGGATCGCGGCGATCTCCTCGGCGGTCGGCGGGTCGTGCCGGACGTGCCGCTCGGTGAGCCGTACGCAGCCGATGTCGACGGAGCGGGCGGCCTCGACGTGCTTGTTGCCGACCACGAACTCGGTCGAGCCGCCGCCGATGTCCACGACCAGACGGCGGTCGTCGCCGTGCAGCTCGCCGGTGGCGCCGGTGAAGGAGAACTCGGCCTCCTGGTCGCCGGTGATGACCTCGGGCTCGACGCCCAGGATCCCGACGACCCCGTTGACGAAGTCGTCGCGGTTCTCGGCGTCGCGGGAGGCGGAGGTGGCGACGAAGCGCAGCCGGTGCGCCCCCAGCTCCTCGATGACCTCCGCGTACGCGCGGCAGGCGGCGAAGGTCCGCTCCAGGGCCTCCGGCGCGAGCCGGCCGGTCCTGTCCACACCCTGGCCGAGCCGCACGATCGTCATCCGCCGGTCGAGCTCGACGAGTTCGCCGGTCTCCGGGTGCACGTCGGCGACGAGGAGGCGGATGGAGTTCGTACCGCAGTCGATTCCGGCGACCCGGGTCACTTCTGCTCCTCGTCCTCGTCCGCGCACGGCGTCACGCAGGGGCCCTTCGCCCACCACTCCGGCAGCATCGCCAGCGCCTCGTCGCCGAACGGGTTCACGCCCGGGCCCGCGGCCAGCGAGTGGCCGACGAGCACGTGCAGGCACTTGACCCGGTCGGGCATGCCGCCGGCGCTCGGGAAGCCCTCCAGGACCTCGATGGCGTCGCGGCGCGCGATGTAGTCCTCGTGCGCGGCCCGGTAGGCCGCGGCGAGCTCCGGGTCGGTGGCGAGCCGGGCCTGCATCTCCTTCATGACCCCGTTGGCCTCCAGCGTGCCGATCGCGGAGGCGGCGCGCGGGCAGGTCAGGTAGTACGTGGTCGGGAACGGCGTGCCGTCGGGGAGCCGGGGCGCGGTCTCGACGACGTCCGGGTTGCCGCACGGGCAGCGGTGCGCGATGGCGCGCAGGCCACGCGGCGGCCGGCCGAGCTGCGCCTCGAACGCGGCGACGTCCGCGGCGGTGGGCTCGGTGCGTTCGGTCTGCGGAGGGGGCGTTTCCATGTCTGCCTTGCTGAGGAAGTGGAGGGGTCAAGGACGGTCGGCGCGGTCCACGCCGTCCCACAGGTTGTCGTACCACGGCCGGTCCGACGCGCCCTGCTCGGTGCGGGGCCGCTGCTCGGCCTCGGGGTCGTTCACGGTGAAGCCGGTCTCGCCGGGCATCACGTAGTGCAGGTGCTCGCGGGCGAGCCGGCGGACGTAGGCGGGGTCCTGGAGGCGGGCCTTCTCGTCCCGCAGCTCCTCGACCCGCTTCGCCGCCTCGGCGGCCTTGCGCTCCTGCTCGGCGATCTCGCCCTGCTGGGAGACGTACTGCCGCATGGGGTAGGCGAGGGCCACCACGAGCGAGCAGACGACGAGCGCGAGGAAGGCCGCGCGGCCGGTGAGCCGGGAACGGCGGGCCTGGCGGCGGGTCTGGGAGCGGTAGACACGGGCGGCGGTCTGCTCGCCGAGCAGCCTGATCCGGGTCGCGGTCGAGAACCGGTCCCGGTCCTTCACGGCCATGTCCAGTGCCTCCCCTGATCACACGTGCGTCCCCGCACACGGTACGGGACCGAGTGCGGGGACGCTTCGCTTCGCTACGCCTTTGCTACCTGTTTGATTCTTCGGATGCAAAGCCCGTAGCTACGTCGTCAGGGCAGGTCAGCCCTTGAAGCGCGGGAAGGCGGAGCGACCCGCGTACACCGCGGCGTCGTCGAGGATCTCCTCGATGCGCAGCAGCTGGTTGTACTTGGCGACGCGCTCGGAGCGGGCCGGGGCGCCGGTCTTGATCTGGCCGCAGTTGGTGGCGACGGCCAGGTCGGCGATGGTGACGTCCTCGGTCTCGCCGGAGCGGTGGGACATCATGCACTTGAAGCCGTTGCGCTGGGCGAGCTCGACGGCGTCCAGGGTCTCGGTCAGCGAGCCGATCTGGTTGACCTTGACCAGGAGGGCGTTGGCGGAGCCCTCCTCGATGCCGCGGGCGAGGCGCTCCGGGTTGGTGACGAAGAGGTCGTCGCCGACGAGCTGGACCTTGGAGCCGAGCTTCTCGGTGATGGTCTTCCAGCCGGCCCAGTCGTCCTCGAACAGCGGGTCCTCGATGGAGACCAGCGGGTACGCGGAGACGAGCTCCTCGTAGTACTCGGTCATCTCGGCGGCCGAGCGGGACTTGCCCTCGAACTCGTACGAGCCGTCCTTGTAGAACTCGGAGGCGGCGACGTCGAGCGCGAGCGCGATGTCCTTGCCGGGCACGTAGCCGGCCTGCTTGATGGCCTCGAGGATGAGGTCGAGGGCCTCGCGGTTGGAGCCCAGGTTCGGGGCGAAGCCGCCCTCGTCGCCGAGGCCGGTGGACAGGCCCTTGGTCTTCAGGACGGACTTGAGGGTGTGGTAGACCTCGGTGCCCCAGCGCAGGGCCTCGGAGAAGGACTCCGCGCCGATCGGCGCGATCATGAACTCCTGGATGTCCACGTTGGAGTCGGCGTGCGAGCCGCCGTTCAGGATGTTCATCATCGGAACGGGCAGCAGGTGCGCGTTCGGGCCGCCGAGGTAGCGGAACAGCGGCAGGTCGGAGGCCTCGGAGGCGGCGTGCGCGACGGCGAGGGAGACGCCGAGGATGGCGTTGGCGCCGAGCGAGGACTTGTCCGGGGTGGCGTCCAGGTCGAACATCGCCTGGTCGATCAGGCGCTGCTCGGTGGCGTCGTAGCCGACGAGCTCCGGGCCGATCTGCTCGATGACGGCGAGAACGGCCTTCTCCACGCCCTTGCCCTGGTAACGGTTGGGGTCACCGTCGCGGAGCTCGAGGGCCTCGAACGCACCGGTGGAGGCACCGGACGGGACGGCAGCACGGCCGGTGCTGCCGTCGTCGAGGCCGACCTCGACCTCGACCGTGGGGTTGCCTCGGGAGTCCAGGATTTCCCGGGCTACGACGACGTCGATGGACGGCACGAGCATCTCCTTCTGGGATGTGACGCTGGTTGTGACGCATGCGGCAAGGACTCGTACGCCTTGCGACACGAGCCTAACCGGCTCGGGGGCTCCGGCCAGCCGGGCGCCCGCCCCCTGGGACGAAAAAGGACCCAAGGGCATGCATCTGTGGGCGAAAGACCTCTTACCTACTCACGAGTAGGGTGCGGGGCAGAGGAAACCCCGGCCCGGAGCGCACGGGGGAAGGGCACTCCGGACCGGGGTGGTCACTCACCGCGGGAGGGTCGGCAGGCTCACTTGAGGTGGAGCTGCTGGCCCGGGTAGATCAGGTCGGCGTCCTCGACGACGTCCTTGTTCAGCTCGAAGAGCCTGGCCCAGCCGCCCTTGACGCCGTGCGCCTGGGCGATCTTGCTGAGGGTGTCGCCGGCGACGACCTTGTACTCGCCGTCACCCTTCTTGACCTTCTTGCCGGTCGGCGTGGTGACGGTCTTCTTGGCGTCGGCCTTCCTCGGAGCGGTCTGCTTGGGGGCGGACTGCTTCGGGGCCTGGCGCTGCTCGCTGCGGGTCGTCGGCTGCTCGGTGGAGCGCTGCGGAGCGGTGGTGGTGCTCTCGGCGGAACCGCCGGTGTACGTGGCGCCGGAGAGGCCCACGCCACAGCTCGGCCAGGCACCCTTGCCCTGGCCCGCGAGGACCTTCTCGGCGATGGCGATCTGCTGCGACTTGGAGGCCTGGTCGGCGGTGGAGGCGTAGGCGGTGCCGCCGTACGCGGCCCAGGTGGAGGCCGAGAACTGCAGGCCGCCGTAGTAGCCGTTGCCGGTGTTGATGGACCAGTTGCCGCCGGACTCGCACTGGGCGACGGCGTCCCACTCGGAGGCCGTGGCGGCCGAGGCGGTGCCGGCGGCCATCAGCGGGGCCGCGACGGCGACGCCGGCGGCACCGGCGAGCGCGATGGCGCGGGTGGCCTTGGAGGAACGGCGGTGTTTGCCCTTGCCGGAAAGCAGCATGGAAGTTCTCCTCACCGACGCCTGCGAGGTGAGCTGTCGGGTTCGGGCGAGTGAGTTGCCCGGCCGCGTGTCCTAGCACGCGGCTTCACCCCAAGCCGGTCGTCGGCCGTCTGTCTCAACGGCCGGGGCCGGCACTTACCTTGGGTCCCCCGCTCCTGCCTTCGGCGCTTGCGCGACGACTGTTCCCTCCGTCCGGCGGCAGGATTCGGCGTACCGGTCGGCGGGGCCCGCGGTGGCGAGCGGTCACGACCGTAGACACACACCCGGGAGAAGTTCAAAGGGCATCAACCCGGGAAAATCGCCCCTACTTGCACCCCGTCAGGAGGTGTTTACGCAGGTGAGGGGCGACGCCGGCAAACTTTGCGGTCGCGACACGCCAGTTCGAGAAGAGAGACCCATGTCTCACTTACGCAGAACGGACATTAAGCCGCGAACTACCCCTTGCCCACGAGCTCGTCGAGCTCCAACTCAAGGCTCTGACCAGGAATGATGAGGTCGGGGTCGGATCCGACCGTCTGCTTGTTGGCGTCGTAGAGGGCGGCCCAGCCGCCGTCGAGGCCGTTCTCCTGCGCAATGCCCGACAGGCTGTCACCCGGCTTGACGGTGTATTCGTCCGCCTTGTCCGTCTTGTCGGCATCTACCGAACCCTCGGCGCTCTCACCGGCCTTGTCGGCCGCGGTCGGATCCGGGGCCGCGTGACGTCCGGATTCAGGCGTGGTGTCCGTCATGCCCGGTTCTTCTGTCGCGGCGTCACCCCGGTGCTTGCCGGTGCCGGGAGCGGTGGTCGCGTCCGGCGTTCCCGAGGTACCCGGCGTAACCGACGGGTCGGACGTTCCCGGCGTTACGGGCGTACCGGGCGTCGCGGGAGTCGCGGGCGTGGTGCCGGTCGAGGGAGTGCCGGACGCCGGGCTCGTCGGGGTGGCGGGCGTCGCCGGAGCGGTGGTCGAGGCCGAGGGCTCCGGAGTGGTCCCGGCGGAGCCGGCGGGCAGGCCGTCGGTGCGGTTCGACTCGGGGCGGGGGCCCGTGGACTCCTCGACGGGCGTGCCGGGACCCGGGTCGACGCCGGGCGCCTTGCCGTCGTTGGTCAGTCCGGCGATCGGGGCGCAGGTGGCCCACTGGTTGTCGCCGGCCGCGAGCGCCTTGTCCGCGACGGCGATCTGCTGGGCGCGGCTCGCGAGGTCCGCGCTCGGCGCGTAGGCGAGGCCGCCGTGGCGCTCCCAGCTCTCCTGGGTGAACTGGAGCCCGCCGTAGAGCCCGTTGCCGAAGTTGGCGCTCCAGGCCCCGCCCGACTCGCACTCGGCGACGCGGTCCCACGTGGCGGCGTCGGCGGCGGATGCGGAACCCGTGGCGAGCAGCGGCAACGCCAGGGCCGAGCCGGTCACACCCGCGGCGACGACGATGGCGGGGGCCTGGCGGGGTCTGCGGTGTCGTCCGTTTCCGGAGCGCATGCGGAATGCCCTTTCGCGTGACAGCTGAGACTGCGGGTGAAAGTAGCGGCATTCGAACGTGAGTCACAAGCTGATGCAGCGCAGATCACGTAAACATCACAGTATTGACGAGATGTCAGTCAGCGGGCGGGGGAGAATTCGACCGGAAGCGTGCGAAGTCCGCGCATGATGAGCCCGCCGCGCCAGCGCAGTTCCGCCGGATCGGCGCCAAGTCGCAGATCGGGCAGGCGGGTCAGGAGCGTCGCGAGCGCGGTCTGCCCCTCCAGGCGCGCCAACGGCGCTCCCAGGCAGTAGTGGATGCCGTGCCCGTACCCGAGGTGCTGGTTGTCCCGCCGCGCGAGGTCCAGGGTGTCCGGCCCGTCGAACCGCGCCGGATCCCGGTCCGCCGCGGCGAGCACCACGAGCACCGGATCGCCGGCCGGGATCTCCTGCCCGCCGACGGTCAGCGCCTCGGTCGCGAAGCGCCAGGTCGCGAGCTCCACCGGCCCGTCGTACCGCAGCAGCTCCTCGACGCCGGTCTCCAGGAGCCCGGTCTCCCCGGCCGCCAGCGAGTCCTGGAGCCGGGCCCGCTCCCCGGGGTTGCGCAGCAGCGCGTACACCCCGTTGCCGATGAGGTTGACGGTGGTCTCGAACCCGGCGAAGAGGAGGATGAACGCCATGGCGGCGGCCTCGTTCTCGGTGAGGTGCTCGCCGTGGTCGGAGGCGCGGATCAGCCCGGAGATCAGGTCGTCGCCGGGCTCTTCCCGCTTCTTGTGGATGAGCTCGGCGAGATAGCCCCGCATCTTCTTCACCGAGCGCGCCACGCCGCCGCGCGGCCCGCCGCCGTGCCGGATCATCATCCCGGCCCAGTCCCGGAAGTCGTCCTGGTCCTCGCGCGGCACGCCGAGCAGGTCGCAGATCGCGTAGATGGGCAGCGGGAAGGCGAACTCGTGGATGAGGTCCGCGCTCCCCCGCGCGGCGAAGCCGTCGATGAGGTGGTCCGTCAGCTCCTGCACGCGCGGCGCGAACTCCGCCACCCGGCGCGGCGTGAAGGCCTTCGAGACCAGCCGCCGCAGCCGGGTGTGGTCCGGCGGGTCGATGTTGAGCAGATGCGTCATCAGCTCGGCCTTGCGCTCGCCGGGAATGCCCGTCTTGCCCTTGGCGTGCGCGGGCTCGTCGTGATGCGCCGGGTTCTTCGAGAGCCGCTGGTCGGCCAGCGCCTGCCGGGCGTCCCCGTACCGCGTCACCAGCCACGCCTCGACCCCGCTGGGCAGGGTGGCCTTGTGCACGGGCGCGTGCTCGCGCAGCCAGGCGTAGGCCGGGTACGGGTCGGTGGCGAACTCCCAGGTGAAGAGCTCGGGGGCGGGCGGTACGGAGGGGGTGCCGGGGGTGCTGCTCACCTTCCGACCGTACAAGGCGACCGGGCGGACCCGCTCAGCGGTAGGCGGCGAGGAAGACGCGGACGCCCTCGGTGGCGTAGCGCTCCAGCTCGGTGTCGTCGTGCTGGGCGCTGCCGTGGAACATCGCCTTGTTCACCGGGATCCACAGCAGCAGACCGGCGAAGTGGTGGGCGGCGAGGAGCGGGTCGCCGATCCTGAGCAGCCCCGCGTCGGCGAGCCGCCGGAAGGTGTCCGCGAGGTTGGCGAGGACCCGCTCGAAGCCCCGCTCGTACCAGGTGGCGCCGAGCTCGGGGAACTGGTCGGCGTTGGCGATGATCAGCCGCCGCAGCTGGAGCACGTGGGTCTGGGTGAGGGTGACCGTGAACCGCCGGGCCAGCCGGAGCAGGCCGTCCTCCAGGCCCGCCGCGTCGACGGGGATGTCCGCCACGGCGTCGATCATGCCGTCGATGCCGTCGGTGGTGGCCAGGACGATCTCGGCGAACAGCTTCTCCTTGTCGGCGAAGTGCTTGTAGACCGTCTGCTTCGACACCGCCGCCAGCCGGGCGATGTCGTCCATGCTCGTCCCCGCGTATCCCTTGGACAGGAACACCTCGGTCGCGGCTTCCAGGATCGACTGGTGCTTGCGCGCCGATCGGGCGTCCATCCCCGGCTCCCCTCTGTTTTCTTTCGTCGTCGTCCCCGCACCCGAAAGAGTACTGGACTGACCAGTACTCGTGTGGGTACTGTACTGTCCAGTTCCCAAGATCTCCGGGGGAAGGGATCCTCTATGTCCATCAGCACGCCTTTCGCGACCGTCACCTCCGCCGACGGCACCTCCATCGCCTACGAGCGCCGGGGCACCGGGCCCGCCGTCGTCCTCGTCGGCGGCGCCTTCATGACCCGCGGCGACTCCGCCGAGCTCGCGGAGCTGCTCGCCGAACGCTTCACCGTCATCACCTACGACCGCCGGGGCCGCGGCGACAGCGGCGACAGCGGGCCGTACGAGGTGGGGCGCGAGGTGGAGGACCTGGACGCGCTGATCCAGGGACCGGCCGGCGGCTCGGCCATGGTCTTCGGCATGTCCTCCGGCGCCGTCCTCGCCCTGGA
Organism: Streptomyces sp. NPDC127114; assembly: GCF_042677525.1. Classification (NCBI taxonomy): domain Bacteria; kingdom Bacillati; phylum Actinomycetota; class Actinomycetes; order Kitasatosporales; family Streptomycetaceae; genus Streptomyces; species Streptomyces sp. NPDC127114. The sequence continues at coordinate 256,828 of NZ_JBHXTJ010000005.1, read as the reverse complement.
GGCCACCGCCCGGGGCAGCGCCGTCTCCCGACTCGCCCTCTACGAGCCGCCGTTCGTCACCGACGACAGCCGCCCGCCGCTGCCCGCCGACTACGTCGAGCACCTGACGGAGCTGGTGGCGAAGGAGGCGTACGGGGACGCCGTCGCCCACTTCATGACGGCGGCGGTCGGACTCCCCGACGAGGTCGTCGCGGGCATGCGACAGGCCCCGTTCTGGGCGGCCATGGAGGCCGTCGCCCGCACCCTCCCCTACGACGGGCGGATCATGGGCGACACCATGTCCGGCCGGCCGCTGCCGGTCGAGCGCTGGGCCTCGGTGACCGTCCCCGTCCTCGTCGGCAGCGGCGACGCGGGAGCGCCCCACATGCTGACCGGCGCGCGGGAGCTCGCCGCCTCGGCCGGCAACTACACCCTGCGGGTCTTCCCCGGCGAGGAGCACGCGATAGCCCCGCAGGTCCTGGCCCCGGCCCTCGCCGACTTCTTCACCGCGTCGACGACGGCCGGCGAGGAGCACGCCGATCGGTGAAGGTGACACATGTGAGGTACCGCCGGCATACCGCGTCCGCAGGTGAAGTGCGAAGACTGCCCGCGCGGTGACGGTGCGTGGCTTAGATTCACCGCGTGGATGCCCATTTGCTCAGAAGTACGTTCGCGGTCGTCGAGAGACGGGCGGAGCACGCCGTCACCTTCTTCTACTCGCACCTCTTCTGGCACAACCCGGGCGTCCGCGAGCTGTTCCCGCAGGACCTGGCGCCGCAGCGGGACCGGCTGTTCGCCGCGCTGACCCATGTCGTGACGCACCTGGAGGACCCGGGTCTGGCGGGATACCTCGGGCAGCTGGGCCGCGACCACCGCAAGTTCCTGGCCACTCCCGCGCTCTACAGCGCGGTCGGCGCCAGCCTCCTCGCCGCCTTCGCGCACACCGCCGGCGCCGCCTGGACCGTCGACGCGGAGAAGGCGTGGACCGAGGCCTACGGGTTCGTCGCCGACCTGATGAAGGCCGGGGCCGACGAGTCCGTCGCGGACGGCGAACCCGCCTGGTGGGACGCCGACGTCGTGGGCCACGAGCGGTACGGGGCCGACCTCACGCTGCTCACCCTGCGGCCCCGCCGCCCCTACCCGTACGCCGCCGGGCAGTACGTGAGCGTCAGCACGCTCCACGTGCCGCGGGTCTGGCGCACCTACTCGCTCGCCAACGCGCCCCGCCCCGACGGCACGCTCGACCTGCACGTCAGCCGGATCCGGGGCGGGCTGATGAGCACCGCCCTCACCGAGCAGCTGCGGGTCGGCGAGACCCTGCGTCTGTCCGCGCCGGGCGGCGCGCTGACCGCCCGGACCCCGCCCGGCAAACCCCGCACCTACATAGCGGGCGGCACCGGATGGGCGCCGGTGCGGGCGCTGCTCGAAGAGGCGGCGGAGGACGAACCACGCCTGGAGGGACGGCTGTTCATGGTCGCCCGCGCCAAGGAGTACCTGTACGGGCGGGCCGACGTGGACCGTCTCACCGAGCGGATCCCCGGGCTCCACGTCACCTACATCACCGCCGCTCCCGGCCGGCCCCGCGACCAGGCCACCGACCGGCTCGTCCAGGCGCTGCGCGCCGCCGTGCACTGGCCCGCCCACGACGTCTACCTCGCCGGCCCGCCCGGTCTGCTCACCGAGGTCGCCGAGGAACTGACCGACCTCGGCACCGACCCGGACCGGATCTTCCACGACCGGCTGCCGGCCGTGGGCCGCTTCTCCACCCGCCCGGCCACCCGGGCCGAGTGGCTGCTCGAACCGCCCCAGCTCCACTGGCACAACCCCGAGGCCCGCGCCCCGCGCGAGCCGTACGCCTGACCGACTGTCCGCCGTGCGGCAGAGAGGGCGGCGTGTCCGGCCCTGATCCGCCGGACAAGCCCTACGCCCGGTCCACGCCCTCCGCCGCGCGGATGGCGTCGCGGTAGAGACGGCCCGCCGCGCGCAGGGCGGCTTCCGGGTCGACGCCCGCGGCCTCGGCGCGTACCGCGAGGGCGAGGAGTTCGTAGCCGATGCCCTCGCCGGCGGGCGGGGGGACGTCGAGGCCGGCCGTGCGGACGCGGCCCGCGAGCTTCGCCGCGAGGGCGAGGCCCGGCTGGCCGAGCGGCACGCCGTCGGTCACCGACTCCCGCTGCTTCTCCGCGGCCTTGGTGCGCTGCCAGTGCTCCTTGACGTCCTCCGGGGTCTCGGCGGTCGCGTCCCCGAAGACGTGCGGGTGGCGGTGGATCAGCTTCTCGACGATCGTCGCGGCCACGTCGTCGACCGAGAACGGCTCCTCCGCGGCCTCCTGCGCGATCCGGGCGTGGAAGACCACCTGGAGCAGCACGTCGCCGAGCTCCTCGCGCAGCGCCTCCCGGTCGCCGTCCTCGATGGCCTCGACCAGCTCGTAGGCCTCCTCGATGCCGTACTTCGCGAGGTCCTCGTGGGTCTGCCGCGAGGACCACGGGCACTCGCGGCGGATCCGGTCCATGACCTGCACGAGGTCGAGCAGCCGGGCGCCCGGAAGGTCGTACGAGCCGGGCAGCAGCTCCAGGTCCGGCATCGCGAAACGGCCGGACCCGGCCATCCGCGCGAGCCCGTCGGTGAGCGCCGCGTCGCCCTCGCCCGACGGCAGCACGACGACCGTGCGGCCTCCGGCGCACGCCTCGACCAGCTCCTGCGCGGAGGGCCGCAGCACCTCGACGGCGACCGCGGCCTCCCGCAGGTACGGCAGCTGCGGGTGGTCCGCGTCCGGGCACAGCACCCGGTCCGCCGTGCGCAGCGCCTGCCAGGCGGGCCAGGAGAGCAGTCCGGGCGCCACGCGGTGGCTGGCGGTGAGCAGGACGATGCGGCCGGTGCCGGAGGGCTCGGCGCTGCCGGAGGTGCCGGAGGCTTCGGAGTCGGAGGTGTCAGCGTTCACCTCTCGAACCTACCTCGGCTCAGGCACCGGCCTCCGGGGCGGTCTGGCTGATCTGCCGCACCCACGGCGCCGTGTACGTGGCCAGCTGGATCTTCTCGTCGTCCCAGCTGCCGTAGCGCGGGTTCACGTCGATCCTGAGCGCCTTGGAAGCCTGGCTGAAGGCCTCCGTGAGCTTCTTCTGGCCCTCGGGGGTGTTGCTGACGCCCAGCTTCGCGGCGATCTTGTTCATCAGGACGGCCCGGCGGGCCACGTCGTCGACCTGGTCGGGCGCCACGCCCCGCTGCTGGAGCAGGGCGGCGCGCAGCTGCTGCTCGCCGCCGCTCTGGCGGACGAACTCGCCGCGCGCCTGCTGGATCTCGCCGCGGCTCACGGTGATCCCGTGGTCCTCGGCGACCTTCGCGGCCACCCGGTCGAAGATCATGTCGTGCAGCTTCTGGCGGCTGAGGTCGCCGGTCTCCCGGATCAGCTGGGCCGCGTTCGGCGAGGCCTGCTGGGCCGACCGCACGTCCTCGACCTGGGCCTGGAGGCTGGAGACCTCGATCCGCTGCCCGCCGACGACGGCCGCCGCGCCCGGGTGGGCGTCACTGCCGCAGGCGGTGAGCAGCGGGGCCGCGGCGAGCAGGGCGGCGGCGGAGACGGAGAGCGCAGTGCGGCGGTGCAAAGGAGCCTCCCGGCGTGGGTCGTGCGTCAGTGGGACGACCGTGCGGTGATCGATGTTAGGCAGTCGCCGTGGCCCGGGCCACTACTTGGCGGCGACTGTTTCGGTCAACGACTCACGTGTTCGGGTGGTGTCGGGTCCCAGCATGATCGTCCGGGAGAGCAGAAACGTCACGGGGATCGCGGCCGCCGCGGCGATCAGCGGCGCGTAACGGCTGTCGACGCCCAGGAGGTCCACCAGGACGTAGACGCCGACGGTCGTGATGACGAAGTTCGCCGCGTTGGTGAGCGGGAAGAGCAGGAACTTCCGCCAGGTCGGGCGGGTGCGGTAGGTGAAGTAGGAGGTGAGGAAGAAGGAGCCGACCATGGAGAGCGCGAAGGCGAGGACGTGCGCGGCCAGGTACGGCAGCCACAGCCCGAGCAGGAGGTAGAGCCCGTAGTACGTACCGGTGTTGACCACGCCGACGAGGGCGAAGCGCAGCACCTGCCAGGCGGTCGTCATCGACGGATGAGCTCCTCGTCGCGGGGTCCGGGCGCGGTCGCGGCCGCGGGTCCGGCCGCGGACGCGGGTGCGGGAACCCGCGTGTTCGTCGCCTTCACCAGGTAGTGCGGGCGCCGCTTCACCTCGTAGTAGATACGGCCGACGTACTCGCCCACCAGTCCCAGCATCACCATCTGGACGCCGGCGAGCGCGGTGACCGTCACGAGCAGGGTGACGTAGCCGGGCGTCTCCACGCCGTTCACCAGGGCGACGCCGACGATCCAGGCGGCGTACGCGAATGCCACGGCGACCAGGACCATGCCGAGATAGACGGCGGCCCTGAGCGGCTTGTTGTTGAACGAGAGAAGGCCGTCGAGGCCGTAGTTGAGCAGTTTTCCGAACGTCCATTTCGAACGGCCCTGCTCACGGACCGCATTCTCGTACTCGAAGGTCGTCGTCCGGAATCCGACCCAGGCGAACAGGCCCTTGGAGAAACGGTTGTATTCGGTCAGCTCGAGAATCGAGTCGACCGTGCGGCGGGAAAGCAGCCGGAAGTCGCCGACGCCGTCGACCAGCTCGACGTCCACCAGGCGGTTGATCGCCCAGTAGTAGGCGCGGGCGGTCAGGGTGCGGGTGACCCGGTCGCCGGTGCGGGTGCGCCGGGCGATGACCTGGTCGTATCCCTCGGCGTGCAGCGTGAGCATGCGGTGCACCAGCTCCGGCGGGTGCTGGAGGTCGGCGTCCATGATGACGACGGCGTCGCCGGCCGCGTGCCGGAGACCGGCCAGCATGGCGGCCTCCTTGCCGAAGTTGCGGCTGAAGGAGACGTAGCGCGCCCGCGGATCGCCGGCGGCGATCTCCTCCAGGAGGGGCAGCGTTCGGTCACGGCTTCCGTCGTCCACGTAAACGATCTCGAATTCTCCGTCGAAACGGGAGAGTTCGGCCGTCACCTGGTCGTGGAAGCGACCGATGATCTCTTCTTCGTTGAAGCACGGGACCACGATCGAGAGCAGCACGCACGACACGACAACGGGTCCGGATGTCGCCGCCGGATTCCACCGGTGACGCCGAGGCGACCATTGAATGAACTGCCCGGCCGCGCGGACGGTTTCGCGCATTCGGGATGCGATATTCGGGAGACGATGAAGATCCCGAAACCGCGTGTCCCCGGGTGGGCCGCCGGGCGTACCGCCGCACGGGCCGCCGGCCGGGCTCCCCTGCTGGCGGCGCTGCTCACCGTCCTCGCCATGTGCGCGGGTGACGCCGTGGCGAGCACCTTCCCGTTCGGGCCGCACCGGCGCAGCGTCAACGACCTGGGCAACCAGTTCCTGCCGTTCCACGCCCGCCTGTGGGACCTGCTGCACGGCCGGGCCGACGGCGGGCTGCTCCTGAACTGGCAGTCCGGCTGGGGCACCAGCTTCCTGCCCGACCTCGGCACCTACCTGACCAGCCCCTTCGCCCCGCTGGTCGCGCTCGCGCCGCGCGCGGACCTCGCCTACGCGCTCTACGCGGTCACCGTCCTGAAGGCCGCGGCCGCGGCGGCCGCGATGGCGTTCACGCTGCCGCGGATGCGGCCGGCCGCCGATCCGCGCATGTGGTGGGGCGCGGGGCTGCTCGGCGCCGCGTACGGGCTGTGCGGCTGGGCGCTCCTGGAGGCCGTCTACAACCCCATGTGGATGGACGGCCTGATCGCCTTCCCGCTGCTCTGCCTGGTGGGCGTGTGGGTACGGGAGGGACGGCGCCCGCTGCTCGGGCCGCTGGTGGTCGCGCTCTGCTGGACCGCGAACTTCTACACCGCCTACATGGCGACCCTCGGCGCGGCCCTGGTGCTGGTCGTCACGGCGCCCCGGTGGCGCGTGGTCCTGCGGGGCGCGGTGACCGTGCTCCTGGGCGTGGGTCTCGCCGCGCCGGTGCTGGCGCCGGTGTTCCTCGGGACGCGGTACGCCTACCCGGGCGTCGTCCGCGACTTCGTGCCGGCGGACGGGGCGGACCTGGCGGCCCGGCTGATGCCCGCCACGTACGGCTTCTCGACGCCGGCGCTCTTCGTGTTCACGGCGGTGCCGGTGCTCGCCGCGTCGCTGCTGTTCCGACGGATGTGGCGGTGGCCGGCGGTGGTCGCCGGGGTCGCGCTGTCGCTGCAGTGGGGCCCGACGCACCTGGTGTGGCACGTCTTCGCGACGCCGAACGGCAGCCCGTACCGCCAGACTTTCGTCCTGACGGGCGTGCTGGTCCTGGCGGCGTGGGCCGCGCTCGCCGACGGACCGCCGGACCGGCGGTCGCTGCTCGGCGGCGTGGCCGTCGTGGGCGTGCCCGCCCTCGCTGCCCTCGGCAGCGACCAGGTGACGCCCTGGGGCCTCGGCCTGTTCGCGGCGGGCCTCGCCGTCGTCCTCGTACGGCACCGGCGGCTCGCGCTTCCGCTGCTCGCCGCGGCCCTCGTGGCGCAGGCCTCGGCGACGACGGCGTGGGGCGACAAGGAACGGCTCGCGCGGCTCGACGACTACCCGGCGTGGAGCGCGGCCGACTCCCGGCGGGCCGCCGCGCTCGCCGGGGCCGACGGCTGGCCCGCGTACCGCACCGACTCCGGCCGCCCGCAGACCACCGGCAACGAGCCGATGATGCTGGGCGGCCAGGGCGGCTCCTACTACAGCAGCCTCACGCCCGACGTCCTCACCCGCACGATGGCCGCGCTCGGCGTCGGCTGGACCTCCCGCGGCCGCAACCTGCAGAGCCTGGACAACCCGGTGACCGACGCGCTGTTCGCGGTCGGCGCGCGGCTGCGGGACGGCGAGGCGGTCCGCACCGGCCCGGCACTGCCGCTGGTGACGGTACGGCCGCCGGGACCGGCCCCGGTGTACGGCGCCTCGCCCTTCCGCAACCAGGAACTCCTGCTGGGCGCCCGGGTGTACGAGCCGCCGGCGGCGGACGGCGCCTGCCGGGTCGGCACCGAGGTGTTCTTCTGGTCGCCCGACGTCACGGGCACGGCACGCCTGGGCGACCGCACGGTCAGACTCCGCGGACAGCTCCTGAAGTGGCGGGCGTCTCTGGTGTCGCTGGGCATCCAGAAGGTCCCGGGCCTGCGCGCCGAGGTCCCGCCGAAGGGCGAGCTGGCCTGCCTCGACCACGCCCGCCTGCGCGCCGCCGTCAGCGCCCTGCGGGCCACCGCCCCGACCGCCGTCGACGTCACCGACACCGGCTTCCGCGCCACCCTCCGCCCCGGCACGGCCGGCACGGTCGTCCTCTCCGCCCCGAGGATCCCCGGCTGGCGCTGCGACGGGCGGACGGCGGACTCGTACGGCGGCCTGGTCGCCGTACCGGTGACACCGGACCGGCGCGAGGTGACGTGCGCCTTCCGCCCGCCGGGCCTGCGCCTGGGCCTGGCGACGGCGGTCGCGTCACTGCTCGCGCTGACAGGGTGGGTGCTGCTGGCCCGGCGGCTCCGACGGCCGTCCGGTGAGCCGGACGACTCGAACAGCCGTGTGGCGCAGGTCACATCCGGCCGTGTCACAGTCCCTCCGGCCGTCTCGTCATAGGGGTGTAGCGACGATGACAACGGCACACAAGGAGCCCCTCATGGAACCCCGCCTCAACCCCTTCGCCAGCGCGGTCTCCGGCAAGCTCGTCAAGCACCTCGCGGCGGCCGGCAACGCCCTGAACGAGACCGGCCTTCCGGTGTCGACGCAGGAGCTGGTGAAGATCCGCGCCAGCCAGATCAACGGCTGCGCCTTCTGCCTCGACATGCACACCAAGGAGGCGGAGGCGGCCGGCGAGACCACGCAGCGGCTGATCATGGTCGGCGCCTGGCGCGAGGCCAAGGTGTTCACCGAGGCCGAGCGCGCCGCCCTCGAACTGGCCGAGCTCGGCACCCGCATCGCCGACGGCAGCGGCATCCCGGACGACGTCTGGCAGAACGCGGCGAAGTACTACGACGAGGACCAGCTGCTCGCCCTCGTCGGACTCATCGCCATCATCAACGCGTTCAACCGCATGAACGTCATGCTCCAGATGCCCGGCGGCGACTACAAGGTCGGCCAGTTCGGCTGACCGGCGCCCCCGCCCCGTACCCCCTCGTGCCCCATCCCGCGCTCCTCCCCGTGCTCCCCCGCCAGTTGAGGGCGGAGGAGCACGTTCGCGTCCGCCTCCCCGCTGCCGTCGTAGCGCAGCCACGCCCGGCGCCGCCGGTCCGCCAGGCCGTCACACTCCGCACACCCCGGTACGGGCACGGGCGGCGCCGGCAGCTCCACGTCCAGGAACGCCACGGCCGCGGCCCGCGCCCGCTCGTTCACCGCGCGCACGCCCGCGCTGAGGCGTTCGTCCTGCGTCGCGGGCCGGAGGTGGGCGGGATCGGCCTGCCATTCCCGCCCGCCGCCGAGGGGGCGGAGCATCGCGTGGGGCCCGGTGTGGCCCCGGAACTCCCCTACTACACCAGCGACTTCGTCGTACACCAAAGCGCCACATTCCATGACAACAGCTCCCGTAACTGGATTACCCCCGTGATCGGCATGTCGAGGATGGACCCGGGGCAGGTTGGGGAGGCCGGTTTCGCGGCCGTAGTTCCAGTTGCCGCTCCAGTAATTCCACAAATTCCGGGGAGGATCGCGCGATGCCGCCGAGGAAGGTGATCACGGGCCGCAGTCAGGAGCCGCGCAAGCGCTTTTCGGAGGAGCTGCGCAGACTGCGGTTGGACCGCCGGCTGACGTTCAAGGCGCTGGGAACGGCCTTGGGCTGGGACCCCACGCTGTTCTCCAAGATGGAGAAGGGCAAGACGCTGGGCGGCCCTGAGGTCGTGAAGGCGCTGGACACGTTCTACGAGATGCCGGAACTACTGCTGGCGTTGTGGGAAGTTGCGGTCGGCGCTGAGAGGCAGTCTCGGTCGGAGTACCGCCAGTACTTCGACATGGAGGGGGAGGCGGTCAGCATCTGGGACTACTCGGTCTGCCTGCTGCCAGGCCTGCTCCAGACAGAGGCCTACGCAAGCACCCTGCTGGCGAAGGGCACTCTTGAGGGCGATGAACTCGCCCGCCAGATCAAGCATCGCCTAGCCCGGAAGGAGCTCCTGACAGGAGTGAACGCCATCACCTTCCGCGCGATCATGTTGGAGACCGTCCTGCGCACACCCTTGTCGAATCGGGCCGACTGGCAGGAGCAGCTGGAGCATCTCCTCACGATGGGCGATCGCCGGAATGTCACCCTCCAGGTGCTGCCGCACTCCACCGGGTTGCACGCGCTGAACAGCACCGACGTGACATTCCTGCGGCTTGCGAACGGCCGTGTGGCGGCCTGGCTGGAAAACGGCTTCTCGGGCAGCCAGATCGACGCATCGGCCGACGTGGACCTCTTGCAGCTCCGTTACGACCAGGTGCGTGATCTGGCTCTTTCCCCCACAGATTCACGGAAGTTCATCATGCGGATGTTGGAGGAAGCAGCGTGCGATCCGTCGGTCTGAGCCCCGTCACGTGGCGCAAGAGCTCCTACAGCAACAACGAAGCCGGCGCCTGCCTGGAGGTCGCCGACAACCTCCCCCTCGTCCCCGTCCGTGACAGCAAGGACCCCGCCGGCCCCGCCCTCGTCTTCCCGGCCGCCGCCTGGTCCGTCTTCGTCGCCGGGGTGAAGGGCGCGGCGTAGCATCGAAGAGAGAGACAGCGGTCCTCCCGCGGAGGAGGTGGCAGCTCCATGCCTGAGATCGCTGGGATCGGGCACGTCACGCTGACCGTGAGCGACGTGAAGCGCAGTGCCGAGTTCTACAACCGCCTGCTCGATACGCAGACGGTCCTCGACATCGAGGACGAGTTCGGCCCGTTCGTGGCCGTCGCCTCCCCCGTCATGGTCATCGGGTTCCGTACGCACGAGGCGACGAACCCGTCGGACGCCTTCGATCCGACCCGGGTCGGCCTCGACCACCTGGCCTTCCACGTGGCGGACAGGGCGGTGATCGAAGCGTGGGAGTCCCGGCTGGACGAGCAGGAGATCGCGCACTCGGACGTCTTCGAGGACCCCGCCGGGGGAATTCATCTCAACTTCAAGGATCCGGACACCATCGCCCTGGAGTTCTACCTTCCGGCGCCGCAGGGCTAGGGGTGCTTCGAGATGGAAAATTTCAACCTTCTGGAGCCGTACAAGATCGCCGACGAGACGTTCGTGATCCCCTGGGCCCTCGAGGCACCGCCGGTCGGTCACTTCCCGATGAACTCGATGGTGATACGGGGAGCCGAGCCGGTCCTGGTGGACACCGGTGCGCCCGCGGTGCGCTCCCAGTGGCTGGAGGCGGCCTGGTCGGTCGTGGATCCTCTGGACGTGCGGTGGATCTTCCTCACCCACGACGACCGCGACCACGCCGGCAACCTGCTTGCGGTCCTGGCCGAGTGCCCGAACGCGACCCTGCTGACGACGTGGTTCTCCATCGGCCGTATGGCCGAGGAGTGGGAGACGCCCGTCAACCGGTGCCGCTTCATGACGGACGGCGACACGATCGACGCGGGCGACCGCACCTTGGTCGCCAAGCGACCGCCGCTGTTCGACAACCCCACGACCCGCGCCCTCTTCGACCGGAAGACCGGCGTCCTGTGGTCCGTGGACACCTTCGCCACGAACGTGCCGGCCCCCATGCCCGAGACGGCGGCGCTGTCGCCGGACGAGTTCCGCGACGGCCAGCTGTTCGGCGGGCGCCTGGTCTCCCCGTGGGTCGCCCTGCTGGACGCGGAGAAGTTCGGGGCGGTCGTCAGCGGCTTCCAGGACATGGACGCCCAGGTCGTCGCCGGCTGCCACTGCCCGGTCCTCCGCGGGCCCCACATCCCCGAGGCCTACGACCTCCTCCGCCGGCTCCCCGAGGTCCCGCCGTGGACGGAGTTCACCCAGGACGACCTGGACCAGTGGATGGCGGCCGCCGAGAGCTCGGTTCCGCCGGAGCAGCCGCGGCCGTCGGGGACGTGAGCGGCGCCGCCGCGGGCGCGCGGCGTGCGCGTGTGACGCGGGTACGCGGAAGGGGCCGGTCCCGACGGTGTCCCGACGGGCCGGCCCCTTCTGCGTACGGCTGCTTACTTGGCCGCGACGTCTTCGAGGCAGAGGACGAACTTGTCCGAGCCGAGCTGCTGGGCGAGCGCCGAGTACTTGGTCTGGTCGCACTTGTTCAGGTCGAACGTGTCCTCGTGCACGGCGGCGACCTTGTACAGGTCGGCCTTGCCCGAGTCGCAGCCCTGGGTCTCGACCTCGGGGGCGTTCTCCGGGCCGGTCACGATCACGCACTCGCCGACCTTGGCGTGCACCGGGGCGTCACCGGTCAGGTACGGGACACCGAACTTCCAGGCGACGGCGACGATCACCAGGACGACGAAACCGCCGACCTTCTTCAGCAGGCCGCCGCCCTTCTTCTGCGGGGCGGGCTCGGGCGCGGGCTGCCCGGGCGCGGCGGCGAACGGGTCGGACGGCGGAGGCGTGGTCATGAAGGATCCTTGGAAGGCGTGGACATGATCGAACGCGCACGTTACACCGCGCAAAATGACCAAATCGGACCAATGCTTTCCGTTAGCGAATCCGGTACGGAGTCGTGATGCTGCCGACCCGTCAGAAGCCGCGCCCCATCTGCTGCTGACGCTCCAACACCCGCCGCAAATCGGTCGCAAGCGGGTGATAGGGGCCGTGGGCGCGCTCCACGTCGTACAGGAGCGCACCCAACTGGGACGCCGCGCCCGCGTGGTCGCCCGTCGCGAGCAGCAACAGCCCGATCCGGTGCCGGATGTCGAAGGCCCGGGCGTCCTGCTCGTGGTACGGCAGGAGCGCGCGGAACTCCGCGAGCGCGGCGGCCGGGTCGCCCAGCTGCTCCAGGCACAGGGCCGCGTCGTAGCGGTACTGGAGGGTCTGCGGGTCCGCCGGGCCGGCCTCCGCCGCGCGGTCCTCGGCGAGCCGGCGCAGCTCCGGCAGGGCACGGCGGTACTGGCCGTCGTCCATCAGCGTCGACGCGTACTGCTTGCGCAGGATCCGCACCACCGGCGACCGCTCGCCGTGCTCCGCGGCGGCGGCCGGGAGGATCCCGCCGAGGATGTCCACGGCCTGGGTGAGGGAGCCCTCGCCGAGCAGCCGCTTCACCTCGTCCACGGCCGCGGCCACGTCCGGCCGCGCGGCCGCCGGGGCCACCGGAGGCGGCGGCGCCGCCGCGACCCGGGCCGAACGGTCGGGCCAGGGCGCGTGCGGGCGGCGGAACGGACGGGTCGGGTCGAGCGGCCCCGACGGCCCGGCGCCGCGCGCGGGCAGCAGTGGCAGCAGCTCCTCGTACACCTCCTGCGCCCCGGACGGCCGCGCCTGCGGGTCCTTCGCGAGGAGGCGCAGGACGAGCGCTTCGAGGGCCTCGGGCACCTCGGGGCGCAGCCGGCGGACCGGCACCGGCGCCTCGTGGAGGTGCCGGTGCAGCACGCCGAGGGCGGTGGAGCCGGCGAAGGGCACGTTGCCGCTGAGGAGTTCGTGGAGGAGCACGCCCAGGGCGTACAGGTCGGTGTACGGGCCGACGACGCCGCCCATGGCCTGCTCGGGCGCCATGTAGGCGGGGCTGCCGATGGGCGAGCCGGTGTGGGTGAGGCGGGTGGTGTCGGAGTCGAGGACGGACGCCACGCCCAGGTCGAGCACGGTGACCGTGCCGTCCGGGCGGACCATCACGTTCCGCGGCTTGAGGTCGCGGTGCACGATGGGCACCGCGTGCACGGCCTCCAGGACCGCGCACAACTGGGCGGCGACGGACACCGCCCACGGCCACGGATAGGGATCGTGCTCGGCGAGGTGGTCGGCGAGGTCGGCGCCTTCCACGTACTGCATGACCAGATACAGGTCGTCGCCGTCGCTGCCCGCGTCGTGCACGGTGACGAGTCCGGGGTGGTCGACCTGGGCGGTGACCCGGCACTCGCGCACGAAGCGGCGCCGCAGCTCGTCGGCGGCCGTCGCGGGGCCGCTGATGGCGGCGGGGCTGAGCAGCTTCACGGCGACCCGGCGGTCGAGGCGGCCGTCGTACGCCGTCCAGACCTGGCCCATGCCGCCCTGGCCGATCAGGGTGGCCAGCTCGTACCGCCCGCCGACGACCCGCCCGTTCACTTCCGCTCGTCCTTGCGGAGCAGGTCGCTCAGCTCGTCGAGCTCGGCGCGCACCTGGTGGATGCGCGGGCTCGGCGGGGTGAGGGGCTGCGGCTGGGGCTGGGGCTGCCGGACGGGCTGGGGCGGGGCCACGGGCGGGGCGGCCGCGGACCGAGGCTGGGGGTGGGGCTGGGGCTGGGGATAGCCGTAGGCCTGGTGGTGCTGCGGCACGGTCGCCGCGTACGGGTTGTACGGCGGCGGGACCGGCGCCGGCCCGTACGCGCGGGGGCGCGTGTGGTCGTGCTGGATGTCGACGACCAGGTAGTACGCCGCGAACGCGATCGCGCTCAGCAGCACCATCCCGATGACCAGGTCGCCCCGCAGCGACGTGTCGTTCTCGTCGTTCGGCAGCAGGACGAAGGTGGCGATGATCACCGCCACCGACACCCCGAGCAGGACCCAGTCCACCACCCGGCGGGTCAGGAGGCCGATCCGCAGTGCCGTCACCCACGTCAGCATGCCGAGGCTGAGGAGCGGCAGCACGGCGAACAGCACCCGCAGCACGATGACCGACGCCGGAACGCGCTGCTGCGGCGACGCGGGCGGCGCCGGATAGCCCTGGCCGTACATTCCTGCTCCTGGTCATCTGATCAGCCGACTGTCGGAGACGAGCGTATACACCGACTCCGGCATCGGCTCCAGGGTTGTACGGAACGGACGACCAGGGTCCGGTCAGGGCGCGACCGTGCCGTCCGCGAGCCCGTCGTACATGCCCTGCACCAGTTGCTCGCCGAGCCGGCCCGCGAGCCGCAGCGCCTCCTCGAACTCCGCCAGTGCCCTGAACCGGTCTCCGTAGCGCCGCTGTTCGCGCAGCGGCAGCCGGGGCAGCTGGAGGCGGCGGACGTCGAGCCGGGTCGCGGTCGAGGCGTACGAGCTTGCCTGGCGGCTGTTGGCTGTGGCGCGCAGGAAGCCGGCCAGGAACCACGGGTCGAGGGCGGCCGGGTCGGGGCGCAGCAGGTGGACGTTGCGGCCGAGGGCGGCGCCCGCGGTGGCGGCGTCGACGACCCGGGCGACCGAGCCGCCGCCGAGCACCGGCACGACGACGTCGCCCGCGGCGAGCAGCACGGGCTCCTCGGCGGGTCCCTCGGGCGGGGCCTCGGGGAGGGTGCCGGAGGGCGCGTGGCCGGCCAGGACGTCGGTGTCCGTGAGGACCCGGACGGGCGCCTGGGCGGCGGGCCCGGCGGGTGCCGTGCCCGTGCCTCCGGCACGCAGGGTCAGGGCGCCCGCGCGGGCGAGCTCGCCGACCGTCGTCGCCGTCATGCGGACGCCGGGCGCCGCACCGGGCTCGGCGGCGGGAGGCGGCGTCAGCTCGCGGGTGCGGCGCAGGGTCTCCGTCAGCCGCTCGCGCACCCCGGCCAGCTGCGCCGCGCCCTCGGCGGCGGCGGGCGGCGGCAGATGACGGGCGGGCGCCAGGTCGACGTCGTCGTCGAGGAGTTCGACGACCGCCACGGAGCGGCTTTCGCCGGGCGTCTCGGGAAGGGTGCCGTCACGGTCGAAGGGCCGCCACGCGCCCAGGACGGCGCTCTCGACGGCGGGCCAGTCCAGCCGGTCGCGGCCGCTGCCGGAGCCGGGGACGCCGGCGCCCGCGGCGGTCTCGTGCGCGGTGTCGACGAGCAGCAGCTCGCCGGGCGGGCGCTCGCCGGGGACGGGCTTGCGCAGCACCCACAGGTGCAGCGGGATGCCGTACGGCGGGGCCGCGCCGGCCGGCAGGGCGACGACGGCCCGCAGCGCGCCGCGGCGCAGCAGGTCGGCGCGGACGCGGCGGCCGGAGCGGCGGGAGGCGGCGGCGGGCGGCATGAGGAGGACGGCGGTGCCGCCGGGGCGCAGCCGGGCCAGGGCGTGCTGGACCCAGGCCAGCTCGGACTCGGTGCGGGCCGGGAAGCCGTACTCCCAGCGCGGGTCGTAGGCGAGCTCGTCGTGGCCCCAGTTGCGCTCGTTGAACGGCGGGTGGCAGAGCACGGCGTCGACGGTGAGCGCGGGGAAGGCGTCGGCGCGCAGGGTGTCGCCGGAGAGGACCCGGACGTCGACGCGACGGGGGCCGGTGGCGTCGGTGGCGAGCGCGAGGCGCAGGGCGGTCAGCGCGGCCAGGTCGGGGTCGGCGTCCTGGCCGTGGAGGGCGGTGGCTCCGGGGCCCGCGGCGGGGGCGGATCCGGCCGCGGCGGCTGCTGCAACGGTGGGTCCGGCCGCGGCGGCTGCGGCCGTGCCGAGGAGGGCGCCGGTGCCGCAGGCGGGGTCGAGGACGGTCGCGGCGGGGCCGGCGAGCGCCGCCATGAGGGCGGCGGGGCCGGGCGGGGTGAGCGTGTACTGCCGGGGGTTGGCGTCCAGGTGGCGGCCGAGCAGGAACTCGAAGGCGTCGCGGGGGCCGGTCTCGGCCGCGAGTTCGGCCACCCCGCGCACGAGCGGGACGGAGCCGGCGAGCTCGCGTGCGCTGGGCGTGCGGACGGCCCGCTCGACGCCGAACCGCTCGGTCAGCGCCTCCTCCAGCGGCACCGGGAGCAGCTCGCCGAGCCGGTCGTCGGGTGCGGCGGCGAGCGCGGGCCAGGCCGCCGCCCGGTCGTGGACGAGGAGGAGCACGCAGCCCGCGTGGACCAGGCCGGTGACGGCGCCGGAGGGGTGGCCCGCGACCTGCTGCCAGACGCGCTCGCGGAGCGGGACCTCGGCGAGCTTGCCCTGGGCGCGCAACCAGTCCTCGACGTCGGCGAGGGCGAAGGACGGGCTGGTCTCGGTGCCGCCGACCGGTTTGGGGAAGTCGGCGTGCCGGCGGCGCCAGTTGCTCACGGCCGCCCGGCCGACTCCCGCGAGGCGGGCGATGCCCGCGGCGGTCACCTCTGCTGCGCTCTCCGGCACCTGCCACTCCTTCTCGTCCCGCCTGGCGTGTGTCCCCGATCTTACTGGCGAACGCAAGAGCCCTCCCTTCACAGCGTGAGCGGACCCACCTTCCGTGAACCGTGTTGACTCGGTTCACAGCTTCTGCTGTCATTGATGCATCGCGCCAGACGAACTCTCTGTCCGGGAGGACACACTCATGTCGCACGACACGCAGCTCCCGCACGCCCCGGCTCCGGCGGCCATGCGGAACGGACTCGGGACCGCGGCCCTGATCCTCGGCATCATCGGCACGCTCTCCGGCGTCATCCCGCTCTTCTTCTGGCTGGCCGGCATCCTCGGCCTGATCGCCCTGGTCCTCGGCCTGGTCGGAAAGGGCCGGGTGAAGCGGGGCGAGGCCAACAACAAGGGAGTCACGCTGACCGGCGCGATCCTGGGCCTCGCGGCCCTGATCCTCTCGGTGGTCGGCGCGGTCATCACCTTCACCGCCGTCAGCGGCGCGGTGGACGAGCTCGAGAAGCTCGACAAGTCGCTCAAGGACTCGGCCCCGAAGAACCCCGGCGGCAAGGCCGCTCAGGACAAGGCCCTGGAGGCCGGCGACACCGTCGAGTACGAGGACGGCCTGAAGGTCACGGTCTCGGAGCCCAAGGCCTTCACCCCGGACGAGTTCGCCGTCGGCCACACCGAGGGCAACAAGGCGTACCAGGTCACCGTCACCATCGAGAACTCCGGCAAGAAGGCCTGGGACACCGCGGGCACGGCGCCGACGGCCCGCACCGGCAAGGACGGCGTCGAGGCCGAGCAGATCCTCGGCGACAAGTTCGGCGTGGTCTTCGACGGCTCGGTCCTGCCCGGCAAGAAGGCCACCCGGACCTTCGCCTTCGACACGCCCGCCGCCGCGAAGAGCCTGACCGTCGAGGTCGAGCCGGGCCTGGACCACGACGCCACGCAGTGGGACCTGAAGCTCGGCTGACGGCCCCCGCGCCATCCCGCGCCCTCTGCCCTGACCCTCCCCCCGCCCTCTCCCTCTCCCTCGTACCACCCCGATCCCTCGGAGCACCCCCATGTCTGCCACCACCCGTCGCCCCCGCCGCCCCCGCCGTACCGCTCTCGCCGTCGCGCTGTGTGCCGCCGTCGCGCTCGGCGCGACCGCCTGCGGACCCTTCTCCGACGACAAGCCGAAGGCCACCGGCCCGTTCGGGGACATGAGCGCGGCCCAGATCCTGGACAAGGCCGTGGCCACGACGAAGGCCGCCCGCTCCCTGACCGTGGACCTCGACACGAAGACGACGGACGGGCCGCTGAAGGGATACCTGTCGACCGACGTCCAGGGCCGCTGCACGGGCACGATGACGGTCGGCACGACGGGTACGGCCGAGCTGATCCGCCCCTCCGAGCCCGCCGACAAGGCCGTCTACCTCCGCTTCGACGAGGCCTTCCTGAAGGAGCAGTCGAAGGGCGAGCCGGCGGACGTCCAGGCCGCGGTGATCAAGCAGCTGAAGGGCCGCTGGGTCAAGACCGACGCCAAGGACCCGGACGCCAGGGACATGCTCGACATGTGCGACCTCAAGAAGCTGATGGCCGACTTCGAGCAGGACAGCGCCGGTGCGGTGGAGGGCGCGGAGACCACGGTCGACGGCAGGAAGGCGCTCGTCCTGACGCTGGACTACAAGGGCGGCGAGAAGGACACGTTCTACGTGGCCACGGAGGGCAAGCCGTACCTGCTGCGGATCGTGACGGCCGGCGGTGACGAGCCGGGCACGGTCTCCTTCTCCGACTTCGACAAGCCGGTCACGGCGAAGGCGCCCGCGAAGAAGGACGTCATCGACGAGAAGAGCCTCGGCTGACGGTCCGCCCCCGGACCGGCAGCCGGAGACGCGAAAGGCGTGAAGGCCCCTGGAGGGGGGCGGCCTTCACGCCTTCTCGCTGTCCGGTTCTCGCTGTCCGGTCAGATGCGGTGGCGGACCCAGACGTTCGGCTCGACGTACACGCCGTAGCCGCGGGAGGCCTCGCAGTGCACCGGCACCAGCGCGCCGTCGACCTCGACCGGGCCGTCGGTGTCGAACGGCTTGCCGGTCCACGCGCGCCACTGCTCGACGGATCCGCTGACCGTCATCGACGCGGGCGCGACCTTCTCGATCGTGGCGCCCGCCCGCACGTGGACGCGCAGCCACGGGTCGTGCGGCAGTCCGTCCGACGCGCGGGTACGGAAGGCGTATTCGTGGATGGAGGCCTCCGGCTCCAGGTGCTTGGCGTTGGGGCGCACCGGTGCGACCACCTCGGAGAAGCCGAGACGGGCGGCGTTGTCGCGCATCGCGGCCAGCATGCGGCCCGAGAGGCCCTTGCCGAGCGCGCTCGTGTCGACGGTGATCTCGATCGCGCTGACGGTGTCGGGCTTGCGGCCGTGCCGCAGGTCGGAGAACGCCCAGAGCAGGATCTGGTCCCAGCCGGTGTCCGGCAGCTCGCCGCGGCCTTCGGCCTGGAGCGCGAAGGGCACGCTGAGCGCCCGGGCGACGACCTTCCCGTGCGGATGGACGTCGTCCGTTGCGGGCTCGGTGGGCCCGTCCGTGGCGACGAGCACGTACTCGGGGAAGTCGGCCACGATCCGGCCCACGTTGGCCCAGCCGACCGGGTCGTACATCATGAACTCCGGCCAGAGGTCCTTCATGCCCCAGAGCGGGCCGGCGAGTTCGGGCCGCTCGGCGAGGGTCGTGATGTGCAGGTCCAGGTCGTCCATGGCGGCGAGACTACGGCGCCGCACGATCACTGCGGAATCGATTTTCCTGCACCCTGCCCCACGTCCGCGCAGCCCCTTGGCCGGACCCTAGGGAAGCCGCTGGCCGGGGCAGCCGGCCAGGACCCGCTTCATCGCGTCCCGTTCACCGGCCGTGACCCACACGCCGTACTTCTTCTTCACGGCGACCTGACGGGCGACGTAGGCGCAGCGGTAGGCCTTGTTCGGCGGCAGCCAGGTCGCGGCGTCGCCGTCGGACTTGCGGCGGTTGGCCGTGGAGTCCACGGCGAGCAGGTTGAGCGGATCGTTGGCGAAGCGCAGCCGGGTGCCGGGGTCCCACTTCTGCGCGCCCTTCTGCCAGGCGTCGGACAGCGCCACGACGTGGTCGATGTCGACCTTGCTGCGGCCCCGGACGTAGTCGACGGAGCGGCCCGTGTACGGGTCGTCGGCGAGCGTGCCGGAGGCGACCTTGCAGCGGCCGCCGGTGAACCGGACGCCGGTCAGGTCGCGGGCCAGTATGTCGTCGCGGGTGCCGCAGCCGTTGCGGTCGACGTCCGACCACGCCCGGCCGAACTTCTCCCGCTCGTAACCGGTCTTCGGCGCCCGTCCCTTGACCGTCAGGGTGTCCACGGCGGCCAGCGCGCTGCCGCCGGCGGCGGGCTTCGGCGGCGCGCCGCCGCCGGTTCCGGACGCGCCCGGCTCGGGCGAGCAGGCGGTCGCGAGGAGGAGGGCGAGGACGGCGGAGGCGGAGGCGGAGGCGCTGAGGGCTTTCTGATACGTCGACACCCGAGGATCGTAGGACGGGCCCCGCTCGGCCGTTCGCGCCCTTTGGTCCCGAAACGGGCGGGGCGAGGGACCTCACACCGCCTCACACCGCCCACCTCACAGCGGTAGCCCGCCCGGTCACGTCCGGGTCCGCCCGGGTCCCGCCGGGGTCCTCCCGGTCACGCCCGGGTCCGCCCGGGGTCCCGCCGGGGTCCTCCCGGTCACGCCCGGGTCCGCCCGGGTCCCGCGGGGGTCCTCCCGGTCACGTCGGGTCCGCCCGAGTCACGTCCGGGTCCCGCCCGGTTGCGGGCTCACACCTTGCCGATGCCCAGCGTGTTCTCGGACGGCAGCAGGCCGGAGCCGACGACGGCGAGCCAGGGGCCGCCGAGCAGTTCGGCGAGCCGGTCGGTGGCCTCGGGGCCGAGCGCGGCCCAGGGCGCGGCGGCGAGTTCGTCCGTACGGCGCTCGACCTCGGCGCGCAGGGCACGCCCGGCGTCCGTGGCGGTGCCGGCTTCGGCGTCCGCGGCGCCGTCGGGGTGGACCAGGCCGCGGGCGGCGAGGCGTTCGCGGGCGGCGGCCCACTCCGCCGCGCTCCAGCCGCGGCTCGCGAAGGTCGCCTCGGCGGCGGCGCCCACGGCGGCGAAGGAGACCAGCGACTCGACCGGGTCGAGGCCGGCGGCGGCGAGGGCGACGAGATGCCCGTCGCCGCGCTGCTCGCGCAGGATCGTCGCGGCCTGCCACAGCACCAGGTGCGGGGCATCGGGCCAGGGCAGCTCGGCGTGGGCGGCGGCCAGGGCCCGTCCGGCGAGCGGCGCGGCTTCCGCGGCGCGGCGCGCGAGGGCGGCGGCCTCGGCGAGCTCGGGGCTCGTGAGGACGTCGTCGCCCAGGAGCGTGCGGTACGTGCGGTCGACGGCACGCAGCCGGGCGGCGAGCACGTCGGCGGGAGCGGCGACGTCCCAGGCGGCGGGGACGTACCGGGCGACCGTCGCGGGGCTGAAGCTGTAGAAGGCCGAGGTGACCCGCTCGGCACCGACCGGGCCGAGGGCGGCGGCGCGCCAGGCGAAGTAGGAGGGCCAGCGCTCGGAGACGTCGTACCCGAGGGCGGCGGCCTCGTCGAAGGTCTCGGGCGCGTAGTAGAGCACGGCGTGCAGGGGTTCGAGCAGGTGCCACATCTGGCGGACCCGGGCGGGCTCCGGGGCTCCGGCGCCCCCGGCCGGGCCTCCGGCGGTCACTGTCTCCACGATCGAGGTCTCCACGGTCGAGGTCTCACCCATCACGGCGTCCATGACGTCTCCCTCAGCTCCTCCCCTCATCTTGTCACTGACTAGATTCCTCCGGCCCGCCGAACTTGTCAATGCCTAGATCCTGCGTACGCTGCTGCCATGACCACCGAACCCACCGGGAGCGCCGGCGACGCCGGAACGGGCCGGCGCGCCTACCACCACGGCGATCTGCGCCAGGCCGTCCTCACCGCCGCGCTCGACGTCATCGCGGGCGAGGGCCCCGGTGCGCTCAGCCTGCGTGACCTCGCGCGCCGCGCCGGCGTCTCGCACGCCGCTCCCGCGCACCACTTCAAGGACCGCACCGGCCTGCTGACCGCGATCGCCACCGAGGGCTACGACCTCCTCGCGCGCGCCCTCGCCGACGCCCCCGACCTCCGGGAACGCGGAGTCCGCTACGTACGCTTCGCCGCCGCGCACCCCGCGCACTTCCAGGTGATGTTCCAGCCGGGCCTCCACCGCGCCGACGACGCCGAGCTCCTCGCCGCCAAGGAGCGGGCCTCCGCGGAGCTCCGCGCGGGCGTCACCGACCTCGCGGGCACCACTACCGGCCCCGGCGCCACCACCGACCCCCGCACCACCGGCATCGCCGCCTGGTCCCTGGCGCACGGCTTCGCGACGCTGCTGCTCACCCACAACCTGGACGAGCCGCTGGCCGACCGCGACCCGGGCGAGGTCTTCCGTACACTCGCGGGCCTGACGTTCGACGCGGGCGGCGCGGACGGCGGCGCTCCCCTTCCCCCGATCTGACTCTCCGCCAACTTTCTTTCCCTGAACGGGAATAGTTGAAGGTGATACGAACTTGACCCCTGTCGTACGCACTGACGACAACGGGGAAGCGACCAGCACATGACCACCGGCACCCACACCAGCACCGGCACCCTCCGGCGAGCGGGCATCGCCCTGCTCGCCACCCTGACCCTCACCACCGTCCCGGCCACCGCCGCCACGGCCGACACCGTGACCACCACGAGCGCCGCGGGCGCCAGTGCCGCCGCGGGCGCCTGGCACGGCGCGTGGGCCGCGTCCCCGCAGGCGCCGGCCGCACCCTTCGGCGCGAACTGGTCGCTCCAGGGCTTCGACGACCAGACCGTCCGGCAGACGGTGCGGATCACCGCGGGCGGCAGCAAGGCCCGGATCGAGCTGACGAACCGTTACGGCACGACGCCGCTGCGCGTGACCGGCGCGACGGTCGCCCGTACCGCCGAGGGCGGGGCGGTCGTGCCCGGCTCCGTCCGGGCCCTCACCTTCGGAGGCCGCGGATCCGTGACCGTGCCGGCCGGCGGCACCCTGCTCAGTGACGGCGTGCCTTTCCGCACGAGGGCGCTCGAGTCGGTCACCGTGACCCTCTACCTGGCCGGCCCGACGGGCCCGGCCACGTTCCACCACATGGCGTCCGCGACCAGCTACCGCGCGGCCGGCGACCACCGGGCCGACACCTCGGGCGCGGCGTTCACCGAGACCAGCTCGTCCTGGTACTACCTCTCCGGCGTCGAGGTGTCCGGCGGCCCCCGTGCCGCCGCCCGCCGCGACGGCATCGTCGCCTTCGGCGACTCCATCACCGACGGCGTGGGCTCCACCGCCGACGCCGACAACCGCTACCCCGACGAGCTCGCCGAACGCCTCGCCGCCGGCGGCCGCCCGCGCGCCGTCCTCAACCACGGCATCGGCGGCAACGAGGTCACCAACGACACGACCTGGGCGGGCGAGAAGGCCGTGACCCGCTTCCGCAAGGACGTGCTCACCGAGAAGGGCGTGAGCACGGTGATCCTGCTGGAGGGCATCAACGACTTCGGCGGCAGCGGCCCGGCCTTCCCGGGCGGCCCCACGCCCGAGGTCTCCGTGAACCAGCTCATCGAGGGCCACCGCACCCTCATCCGCCAGGCCCGCGCCCACGGCCTGAAGGTCGTCGGCGCGACCCTCACCCCGATCAAGGGCTCGTTCTACGACACCCCGGAGAACGAGGCCAAGCGGGACGCCTTCAACGAGTGGGTCCGCACCTCCGGCGCGTACGACGCCGTCGTCGACTTCGACCGCGCCGTCGCCGACCCGTCCGACCCGGACCGCATCCTCCCGGCCTACGACTCCGGCGACCACCTCCACCCGGGCGACGCGGGCTACACCGCGATGGCCGAGGCGCTGGACCTCGACGAGCTGTAGACCCGCGCCGGTGCGGCACCCCGCAGCCCCTCACGGCTCGGGGTGCCGCACCGCACTCACGACCCCAGGATCTCCGCCAGGAACTCCCCGGTCCACGCCAGCAGTTCACGGCCCACCACCGGCTTTCCGCCGATCTTGCCCGTCGTCGGGCGCGGCACCAGGATCTGGTGGACGGCCGGCTTGATGACCGTGCGCGGGTAGAGGCGCTTCAGGCGCAGCTCCTGCGACTCGCGCAGCTCGACCGGGGCGAAACGGATGTTGGGGCCCTGGAGGACGATCTCGCCGACGCCGCAGGCGCGGGCCAGCATGCGGAGGCCGGCGACGAGGAGGAGGTTCTCGACCGGCTCGGGCAGCTTGCCGTAACGGTCGGTGAGTTCCTCCCGTACGGCCTTGATGTCGTCCTCCGAGTTGGCGGAGGCGATGGCGCGGTAGGCCTGGAGGCGCAGCCGCTCGCCCGGCGCGTAGTCGTGGGGGACGTGCGCGTCGACCGGCAGCTCGATCTTGACCTCCAGCGGCGGCTCCTCCTCCACACCGCCGGACTCCAGGGACTTGCGGTAGTCGGCGACGGCCTCGCCGACCATCCGTACGTACAGGTCGAAGCCGACGCCCGCGATGTGGCCGGACTGCTCTCCGCCGAGCAGGTTGCCCGCGCCGCGGATCTCCAGGTCCTTCATCGCCACGTACATACCGGCGCCCATCTCGGTGTGCTGGGCGATGGTGGCGAGCCGCTCGTGGGCCGTCTCCGTGAGCGGCTTCTCCGGCGGGTACAGGAAGTACGCGTAGCCGCGCTCGCGGCCACGGCCGACGCGGCCGCGCAGCTGGTGCAGCTGCGACAGGCCGAAGTTATCGCCGCGCTCGACGATCAGGGTGTTCGCGTTGGAGATGTCGATGCCGGACTCGACGATCGTCGTCGAGACGAGGACGTCGAACTTCTTCTCCCAGAAGTCGACGACGACCTGCTCCAGGGCCTGCTCGGACATCTGGCCGTGCGCCGTCGCGATCCGCGCCTCAGGGACGATCTCGCGGAGGCGGGCCGCGGCGCGGTCGATCGACTCCACCCGGTTGTGGATGTAGAAGACCTGGCCCTCACGCAGCAGCTCACGGCGGATCGCCGCGCCGATCTGCTTCTCCTCGTACGGGCCGACGAAGGTGAGCACCGGGTGCCGCTCCTCCGGCGGCGTGGTGATCGTCGACATCTCGCGGATGCCGGTGACCGCCATCTCCAGCGTGCGGGGAATGGGCGTGGCCGACATGGTGAGGACGTCGACGTTGGCCCGGAGCTTCTTCAGCTGCTCCTTGTGCTCGACGCCGAACCGCTGCTCCTCGTCGACGATGACCAGGCCCAGGTCCTTGAACTTGGTCTCGGACGAGAACAGGCGGTGGGTGCCGATGACGACGTCGACGGAGCCCTCCTTCAGGCCCTCCATCGTCGCCTTCGCCTCGGTGTCCGTCTGGAAGCGGGACAGGGCGCGGACGTTGACCGGGAACTGGCCGTAGCGCTCGCTGAACGTGCCGAAGTGCTGCTGGACGAGCAGGGTCGTGGGGACGAGGACGGCGACCTGCTTGCCGTCCTGGACCGCCTTGAAGGCGGCCCTGACCGCGATCTCCGTCTTGCCGTAGCCGACGTCGCCGCAGATCAGCCGGTCCATCGGGACCGACTTCTCCATGTCCTCCTTCACCTCGGCGATCGTCGACAGCTGGTCGGGCGTCTCCGCGTACGGGAAGGCGTCCTCCAGCTCGCGCTGCCACGGCGTGTCGGGGCCGAAGGCGTGGCCGGGCGCGGCCATGCGCGCGCTGTACAGCTTGATCAGGTCCGCGGCGATCTCCTTGACCGCCTTCTTCGCGCGGGCCTTCGTCTTCGTCCAGTCGGCGCCGCCGAGCCGGTGCAGCGTCGGTGCCTCGCCGCCGACGTACTTGGTGACCTGCTCCAGCTGGTCGGTCGGGATGTAGAGGCGGTCGCCGGGCTGGCCGCGCTTGGCGGGGGCGTACTCGACGAGCAGGTACTCGCGGGTGGCGCCCTGCACGGTCCGCTGCACCATCTCGATGTAGCGGCCGACGCCGTGCTGCTCGTGGACGATGTAGTCGCCGGCCTCCAGGGTCAGCGGGTCGATCGTCTTGCGGCGCTTGGCCGGCATCCGCTGGCCGTCCTTGCCGGCGGCCTTCTGCCCCGACAGGTCGGTCTCGGTGAGGACGGCGATCCTGAGGTTCTCGTCGACGAAGCCGTGGTCGATCGCGCCGCACGCGACGTGGACCAGGGACGGGGAGATGTCGGCCAGATCGGCGTCGAGCCGGGCGGCGATGCCCTCGCCGCCCAGGACCTCGACGGTGCGGGCCGCCGGGCCGTGCGCCTCCGTCACGAACACCGTGCGCCAGCCGTCGGCCAGCCAGCCCTTGGTGTCCGCGAGCGCGCGGGCGGTGTCGCCGCGGTACGACTCGGGGGCGTGCATGCCGAGCCTGAGTGCGTCCGCGTCGTCGACGGACGCGCCGGTCTCGTCGGCGGCGAACGGCGACACCGTCCACCACATCATGCCGAGCTCGCGCGCCCGGTCCCGTACGTCCGCGATGCCCCACAGCGAGGCGGCGCCGACGTCGATCGGGGCCTCGCCGCCGCCGGCCGTCGCCGCCCAGGACGCCTGCAGGAACTCCTGGCTGGTCGCCACCAGGTCGGCGGCGCGGGTACGGACCCGCTCCGGGTCGCAGACGACGGCCATGGAGCCGGCGGGCAGGACGTCGAGGAGCAGCTCCATGTCGTCCACGAGCACGGGGGCGAGGGATTCCATGCCCTCGACGGCGATGCCCTCGGCGATCTTGTCGAGGAGCTCGCCCAGCTCGGGGTGGGCCTCGGCGAGCGCCCGCGCGCGGGCGCGCACGTCGTCGGTGAGCAGCAGCTCGCGGCAGGGCGGCGCCCACAGGCCGTGCTCGGCGACTTCGAGGGAGCGCTGGTCGGCGACCTTGAAGTAACGGATCTCCTCGACGTCGTCGCCCCAGAACTCGATGCGGAGCGGGTGCTCCTCGGTGGGCGGGAAGACGTCCAGGATGCCGCCGCGGACGGCGAACTCGCCGCGCTTCTCGACGAGCTCGACGCGGGAGTACGCGGCGGCGGCGAGCCCGGCGACGATCTCCTCCAGGTCGGCGGTCTGACCGCTCCTGAGGGCCACGGGCTCCAGGTCGCCGAGGCCCTTGACCTGCGGCTGGAGCACGGAGCGGATGGGCGCGACGACGACGCTGACGGGGCCGGCGGCCGGGTCGTCGGCGGACGGGTGGGCGAGGCGCCGGAGCACGGCGAGGCGGCGGCCGACGGTGTCGGAGCGGGGCGACAGCCGCTCGTGCGGCAGGGTCTCCCAGGACGGGTAGTCGACGACCGTGTCCGGGTCGAGGAGCGAGCGCAGCGCCGCCGCCAGGTCCTCGGCCTCCCGCCCCGTCGCGGTCACCGCGAGCACGGGCCGCCCGGCCTCACGGGCGAGCGCGGCGACGGCGAAGGGCCGGGCGGCGGGCGGGCCGACCAGGTCGACGTGGGTGCGGTTGCCGTCTCGGGCGGCCTTCACCGCTTCGGTGAGTGCGGCGTCCTTGACGACGGCGTCCAGCAGACCGTGCAGGCTCATGAAGGTCCATCCCGGCGGAGGTGGGCAACGCGAACGACCCGACACGTCTCACGGGCCGGGGTCTCCAGCCTACGACGACGCGGTGACGGTCACCCGTCCGTGGGATCGTCGCGGCA
Organism: Streptomyces sp. NPDC127114; assembly: GCF_042677525.1. Classification (NCBI taxonomy): domain Bacteria; kingdom Bacillati; phylum Actinomycetota; class Actinomycetes; order Kitasatosporales; family Streptomycetaceae; genus Streptomyces; species Streptomyces sp. NPDC127114. Next base: position 230,180 of record NZ_JBHXTJ010000005.1, on the reverse strand, counting down.
CGACCTCGACCGTACAGTTGGGTACATGAGTGCCACGTTCCCTATTACCGAGGCCCGCGCCCAGTTCGGCTCTCTCGTCCGCCGGACGGCGCACGCTCGCGAACGCATCACCATCACGGACCACGGCCAGGCCGCGGCCGTCTTCATAAACCCGACGGAGCTGGCTGAGCTGGAGCAGCGACTGGCAGACCTGGAGGACGATCTGGCGCTGGCCCGGTATCGCGCTCGCCAGGCCGAAGGCACGGTCGTCGGCATCCCTCAGGACGAGGCCCGTGCCCGTCTGGGTCTGAAGCGGTCTTGACCTACACCGTCTTATGGGACGAGCCGGCCCTCGACACCGCTGCCAAATACCTGGTGGACGACCCTGACGGGTTGCGTCAGGTGTTCGTGGCGACGGACCTCCTCGCCGACAACCCCCGCCCCGCAGGTACCTCCGAGTACGGCTCGCCCGACCTCCGGCGGATGCACGTCGGCCGATACCGCGTCATGTACGAGATCACCGAGGCGACCGTCACGGTCATGGTGCTCCACCTCGGTCGCACACCATGACCACGGGCCGGGCCCGGCGGATCGCTCCGCCGGGCCCGGCCCGTCCCCCTGGCGGGCGCCCACCCCCGTTCCGGCGCCCGCCGGCCTGCCGCCCGCGGCCCTACTCGCTCGCGATCGCGTTCAGGACGTTCATCCGGCCCGCCCTGAAGGCCGGGACCAGGGCCGCGAAGAGGCCGACGAAGGCCGAGCCGACGAAGACCGCCGTGATCGTCGGCCAGGGGATCTCCAGGACGCCCAGGCCCTCCAGGGCCAGGAGCTTCTGGGCGGCCGTGCCCCAGCCCAGGCCCAGGCCGAGACCGAGGAGCGCGCCGAAGAGGGCGATGACGACCGACTCCAGGCGGATCATGCGGCGCAGCTGGCGGCGGGAGAGGCCGATGGCGCGCATCAGGCCGATCTCCCTGGTTCGCTCGACGACCGACAGGGCCAGGGTGTTCACGACGCCCAGGACCGCGACGACGATCGCGAGGGCCAGCAGGCCGTAGACCATGTTCAGGAGCTGGCCGACCTGGTCCTGGAGGTCCTTCTTGTAGTCGGCCTGGTCGGCGACCTTGTACTGCGGGTACGGCTTCAGGGCGTCCTTGAGGGACTGGTACGCGGCCGCCTCCTGCCCGTCCTTCGCCGTGGCGAAGACGATCATGCTCTTGGGCATCTTCTCCGCCGGCACGTACCGCTCGGCCGTCGCGAGGCTCGTGTACTTCACGCCCTTGTCGATGTTGTTGGCGTCGGACGTGATCGCCGCGACCCGCAGCACCGCCCGCCCGCCGCCCGCGAAGGCCACGGTGAGCCGGTCGCCGACCTTCACGCCGTGCTCGGCCGCGTAGTCGCTGCCGACGGACATGGCGCCCGGCCCGTACGCCTCGGAGAGCGTGCCGCCGGTGGTGTCGCGGCGGACGTCCTGCGCGTACGTCGGGTCGGCGGCGACCAGACCGGTCTTCTCGGCCTTGCCGCGCGGATCGGTGACGGTCGCCTCGACCCATCGGTACTCGGTGACGTGGTCGAGGCCGGACGCCTTCTCGACCGCGGCCTGCGCCTGCGGCACGACCGGCTGGCCGTTGGCGGACTGCACGATGAAGTCGGCGCCGACGGACCGGTCGAGCTCCTCGGTCGCCGAGGCGACCATCGAGGAGCCCACCACCGACAGGGCGGCGACCAGCGCGAGTCCGATCATCAGCGCGGCGCCGGTGGCTCCGGTACGGCGCGGGTTGCGCAGCGCGTTGCGTTCGGCCATGCGGCCGACGGGCCCGAAGACCCGGAGCACGAGCAGTCCGAGGACGCGGACGACCGCGCCGGACAGCAGCGGGCCGACGACCACGAAGCCGAGCAGGGACAGGACCACGCCGAGGCCCAGCCACAGGGAGCCCGCGCCGGCCTTCTCGGCCTGCGTCGCGGCCCACAGCGCGGCGGCGCCGGCGCCGGTCAGGACGAGACCGAGGACGCCGCGCACCACGCCGGCCCTGCCGTCGGCGGGCGTGCCCGCGTCGCGCAGTGCGGCCATCGGGGAGACCTTGGAGGCCCGGCGGGCCGGGACGAACGCGGCGAGGACGGTGACGACGACGCCGAGGACGATGCCGACGACCGGGGTCGTCCAGCGGACGGTGAGGTCCTGCGTGGACAGCTCCATGCCCATCGACGACATGATCTTCATCAGTCCCACGGCGAGGCCGACGCCGCTCGCGACACCGGCGGCCGAGCCGACGACGCCGAGCAGCAGGGCCTCGACGAGGACGGAGCGGTTGATCTGGCGGCGGCTCGACCCGATGGCCCGCATGAGGCCGATCTCGCGGGTGCGCTGAGCGACCAGCATGGAGAAGGTGTTGACGATGAGGAAGATGCCGACGAGGAAGGCGATCCCGGCGAAGCCGAGCATCGCGTACTTCATGACGTCGAGGAAGCCCGCGATGTCCTCGCGGCCGGCGTCGGTGGCCTCGGCGGCGGTCTGCAGCTTGTAGCCGGGGCCGATCTCGGCCGCGACGGCCGCCTTCAGCTTCGCGTCGCTGACGCCGGGCCCGGCATCGGCCGTGACCTGGGTGAACAGGCCCTCCTTGCCGAGGAGTTCACGCTGGGCGGTGGCGGTGTCGAACCAGACGACGGTGGCGCCGGGGTTGGTGACCTTGAACTCGGCGAGGCCGGAGATCTTCGCGGTGAAGTCGCCGGTGACGGCGATGGTGCGCAGCTCGTCGCCGATCTTCAGGTGGTGCTTCTCGGCGGTGCCGGCGTCGAGGAGGACCTCGGTGGGGCCGCGGGGCTCGTGGCCGGAGGCGATCTCGACCGAACGCAGCTCGTTCTTCGTCCAGTTGCCGGCGATGGTCGGGGCGCCGGAGGTCGGGCCGACGTTCTCGTCGCGGGAGTCGACGACGGTGACGGACATCGAGACGACGCCGCCCTGGACGTTACGGGCACCCTCGACCGCCCGTACCCGCTCGACGAGGGCGGCGGGCAGGGTCGCGGGGCGGCCGGTCTGCGGCACCTCGTCGTTCTCGGCGGCGTCCTTCGGGCTGATGGTGACGTCGGAGGCGGTGGTGGCGAAGAGCTTGTCGAAGGTGGTGTTCATGGTGTCGCTGAACACCAGGGTGCCGGACACGAACGCGACCGACAGCAGCACCGCGACGGCGGAGAGCGCCATGCGGCCCTTGTGGGCGAGGAAGTTGCGCAGGGAGGTCTTGAGCACGGTCACGAGGTCCGCCCCCGCGCGTCGAAGTCGGGGGTCTGGGGGTGTCCCCCAGAAAAGAGGAGCATGCGGTCGAGGACGGCGTCGGCCGTCGGGCGGTGCATCTCGTCGACGATCCGGCCGTCGGCGAGGTAGAGCACGCGGTCGGCGTAGGAGGCGGCGACGGGGTCGTGGGTGACCATGACGATGGTCTGGCCCAGCTCGTCGACCGACTGCCGGAGGAATCCGAGGACTTCGGCCCCGGCCCGCGAGTCGAGGTTTCCGGTCGGCTCGTCGCCGAAGATGATCTCGGGCCGGGCGGCGAGCGCGCGGGCCACGGCGACGCGCTGCTGCTGCCCGCCGGAGAGCTGGTTCGGCCGGTGCCCGAGGCGCCCGCCGAGGCCGACGGTCTCGACGACCCGCCGCAGCCACTCCTGGTCGGGCTTGCGGCCCGCTATGTCCATGGGAAGCGTGATGTTCTCGAGCGCGTTGAGCGTGGGCAGCAGGTTGAAGGCCTGGAAGATGAAGCCGATCCGGTCGCGCCGGAGCCGGGTGAGCTTCTTGTCCTTCAGCGCGGTGATCTCGGTCTCGTCGAGGAAGATCTGACCGGCGGTCACGGTGTCGAGCCCGGCGAGGCAGTGCATCAGCGTGGACTTGCCGGAGCCGGACGGCCCCATGATGGCGGTGAACTGCCCGCGTGCGATGTCCACGTCGACGTGGTCGAGCGCGACCACCCGCGTCTCGCCGGATCCGTAGGCCTTGACGACCTGCCGTGCCCGCGCGGCGACGGCCGTCCGCTCTCCAGTACCCCCGTGCCTGGGGATGGTCACAGCCGAAGTCACGGTATGTCTCCTATGTCGTCGTACGCGTCTGGTGGCGCGTTCGAGTCTGGTCGCCGGGCGGGGCCGTGGCACTGGTGCCAGGCGCACTCTTCGCCCTGGGGTTATCCGCAGGGCCGAGCCCGTAAGAACAAGCTAAGGACGTGACGGGCCCCGTCTCGTCCTCCGCCGGGACGAAGCACCCCTGGGCTGAATGGGGGAGAAGCCCCTAGGGGTTCCTCCGACCCTGGTACGGGTGAGAGGCTGACCCGGGCGCACTTAGATGTACGAAGCATCCGTCAGGGTGGGGAGAGGGGTCAGGCGTGTCCGAGGCGACCACGAGAGCGACGGCACCGCCGAAGACGGACACCACACGGCGCGGACCCGTCGTCGCCGCGCTGATGCTGGGCATGGCGCTCGCCGCGCTCGACGGCACGATCGTGTCCACGGCCGTCCCGCAGATCGTCGGCGACCTCGGCGGCCTGTCCGTCTTCTCCTGGCTGTTCTCCGGCTACCTCCTCGCCGTGACCGTGACCCTGCCGGTGTACGGCAAGCTCAGCGACACCTTCGGCCGCAAGCCCGTCCTGATCGCGGGCATCGTGCTCTTCCTCGTCGGCTCGGTGCTGTGCGCGTCCGCGTGGAACATGGGCTCGCTCATCGCCTTCCGCGTGGTCCAGGGCCTCGGCGGCGGCGCGCTCCAGGGCACCGTCCAGACGATCGCCGCCGACCTCTATCCCCTGAAGGAACGTCCCCGCATCCAGGCCAGGCTCTCCTCGGTCTGGGCCACCTCGGCCGTGGCCGGCCCGGCGGCCGGCGGCCTGCTCGCCGGCTACGCGGACTGGCGCTGGATCTTCCTGGTCAACCTGCCGGTCGGAGCGGCGGCGCTGTGGCTGATAGCCCGCTACCTGGTGGAACCGGCCGCGGCCGGCGCGGGGACGAATCCGGGCGTACGCGGCGCTCGCGCCGGACGAGGCGCACCCGGCTTGCGTGGCGAACGCAGCGCCCGCGGCGCAGACGGCGCGCGCGCCGCCGGAGGCGTACGCGGCGCGCGCGGCGAACGCGCCGTACGGGACAAGAGGCCCCGGGTCTCCGTCGACTGGGCCGGAGCCCTGGGCGTCTTCGCCTCCGGGACGCTCCTCCTCACCGCGCTGGTCCAGGGCGGCGTCGCCTGGCCCTGGCTCTCGGCGCCGTCCCTCGGCCTGTTCGGCGGGGCGGCGCTGCTCGCCGCCGTCACGGTCGTCGTCGAACGGCGAGCCGCCGAACCGATCATCCCGGGCTGGGTCTGGCGCCGCCGCACCATCGCCGCCGTCAACCTGGCGCTCGGCGCGCTCGGCCTGCTCATGGTCGCGCCGACCGTCTTCCTGCCGACGTACGCCCAGGCCGTCCTCGGCCTCGGCCCGATCGCGGCCGGCTTCGTGCTCTCCGCGATGACCCTGAGCTGGCCGGTCACGGCCGCGCTCTCCAACCGGGTCTACAACCGCATCGGCTTCCGGCAGACCGCCCTGCTCGGCATGGGCCTCGCCCTCCTGGTCCTGCTCGCCTTCCCGCTGCTGCCGTTCCCCGGCGAGCCCTGGCAGCCCGCGCTGCTGATGCTGCTGCTCGGCGGGGCCCTGGGCTTCTTCCAGCTGCCGCTGATCGTCGGCGTCCAGTCGACCGTCCCGTACGAGGAGCGGGGCACGACCACCGCCTCGGTGCTCTTCGTCCGCCAGGTCGGCCAGAGCGTCGGCGCCGCCCTGTTCGGCGCCGTCGCCAACGGCGTGCTCGCCGCGAGGATCGGCGGGGGCACGGGTGACGGCGCCGGCGAGGGCACGGCCGACCTGGACGGCCTGGTCCGCGCCCTGGAGACGCCCGGCGCGCTCACCGGCCCGGCAGCCGACCACCTGCGGCGCGCGGTCGACGCGGCCGTCGACTACGTCTACCTGGGCGCGGCCGGCGCCGCCGCCCTCGCCCTGCTCGTCCTGCTCACGATCGCCCCGCGCCGCTTCCCGGTCCTGAAGGAACACGAGCCCAAGGAGCACGAACCGGAAGCATCGGCCTAGGCCGTCTCTTCCGGATCTTGGCCGGGTCCGCGGCGTATCCGGCCCTGATCCGGAAGAAACGGCCTAGTCGCCGTCCTCCGCCGGGGACTCCCCGTCCCCCGCCGCGTCCTCCGCGTCCTCCGCTTCCTCGGGATCCTTCGGGGCCGGGCCGGTGACGCGGCCCGTCAGGGCGGCCAGGGAGGAGCGGATGTGCTCCATGTGGGAGTGGATCTCGTCGCGGGCCTCGTCGTGTTCGCGCAGCACCCGCTCGGTCTCGCGCTCGATCCGCTCCTGGCGCAGCCGCGCCGCGGCGAGCAGTTCGGCGGCCTCCGCCTCGGCGTCCTCCTGGCCGTGCCGGGCGGCCTCCTCCGTCTCGGCGAGCTCCCGCTCGGCCTCGGCGAGCGCCGCCTCCGCCCGTTCGACGAGCTCGTCGTGCCGGGCCCGCTGCTCGGCCAGCAGCGCCGCCGCCGCGCGCTCGGCCTCGTCCCGTACCGCCGACTGCTCCTCGTGCTGCCGCGCGAGCATCGCCGCGGCCTCGCGTTCGGCGGATTCGAAGGCGCTACGGGCCGCGGCGCGCTGCTCCTCGGCGTCGCGGCGGGCCGCGGTGAGGATCGCTTCGGCCCGCTCGGCGGCCTCCTTCAGGGTCGCCTTCGCCGCCGCCTCGGCCGCCGCGGTCACGCCCCGCGCGTACGCCTCCGCCGCCTCGGCCGTCTCCTTGCCGGCCGCTTCCGCCGCCTCGGCGAGGGACTGCGCGTCGGCCTCGGCGGCCCGTACCAGCGCCTCGTCCTCCGCCTCCGCCAGCTCCAGGATCCGGCGGGCCCGCTCGCCCAGGGACTCGTAGCGCTGCGGGGCGAGCGAGGCGACGACCTCGCGCAGCCGGGCGGCCTCCGCCTCCATCTCCTTCGCCAGGACGGTCAGTCGGGCCGCCCGCTCCCACGCGCCGTCCCGCTCGGCGGAGAGCGCGGCCAGGTGGCGGTCGACCTGCTCGGGGCGGTAGCCGCGCCCGCGTCGTCCGGAGAATCCGACGGAGAAACTCATCCCTGACGCCCCTTCGACTCCTTATGTCCTCAAACATCAAGGATGCGGCATCAGAACGGACAAAAGGCGCCCGACGTGAACACACGTCGCGCGCCTTTCGTCACATCGCGTCTCCGGCCGTTACAGCAGACCGTCCCACATCTGCTCCAGCAGCACCGACCACCAGTTCTCCGGCGACGCCAGCGCCGCCGGGTCCAGCATCGCCAACTGCGTCTGGAAATCGACCGTCCAGCGGCCCGCCTGCTCCGGGTTCAGCCCGAACCGCAGCCGCCACATCCGGCCGAGCAGCGCGAGGCAGCGCACGAACTCCGGCAGCCCGGTGTTCACGAACTGCGGCGGCACCGACTGCCCGCCCGGACCGGCCTCCACCGGCACGGCCACGATGTTCGCCGTCCCGTACTGGACACAGATCGCCCGGCCGAAGTCCGAACCGAGCACCAGGTACGAACCCGCGTCCGCCGCCGGCTGCACCTGCCGCTGCGCCGCCAGCTCCGCCAGCGTCGGCACCACCGGCATCGCCGGCTGCGCCCAGAAGAACGGCCCGAAGTCGGCGGGCAGACCCGCCCACACGAGCGTCACCGCCACCAGCTCCGGCACGCCCTGCCGCGACACCGCGCGCTGGTCGAAGCGCAGGATGCCCGGACCGAACGCGCCGGCCAACTCCTGCGCCACCCCGTCCGGCGGCAGCGGCGGCGCCGGCTGCACCTGCGGCAGCGGCGCCCGCACCGGCGCCGGCCGCGCCGGACCGTCCGCGACCTGGTGCAACTCGCCCTGGTGGGTGAGCAGTTGCCGCATGCCCTGCTGCCGGCCCGCGTGATCACGGCCGTACGGCGCGATGTTGGTGATCCGCGCCTGCGGCCAGGTCTCACGGATCATCCGCGCGCAGTAACCGCCCGGCAGCTCGCACGACTCCAACTCCGTGTGCAGCTCCAGCACTTGCTGCGGCGGCACGTTCATGGCACGCAGCTCGTGCAGGATCTGCCACTCGGGGTGCGGGGTGCCCGGTGCGGAGCGGCGGATGATCTGCTGCTCCGAACCGTCGGGCGCGCGGTAGCGCAGCACGGCCTGGTAGCCCGGACCCACCGTCGGAAGCCCCGACGGCTGCGGCTGCGGGTAGCCGTACGCGGGAGGCTGCGGCGCGCCCGGCGCCTGCGCGGGCGCGGGCACCGGTCCCGGCGGCGGAGGCGGCCCGGCGGGACCACCCATCTGGCTCGGCTGCGCCAGCATCGTCGCGGCGTGCTCGATGCCGCCCGCGGGCGTGCCGCCACCGGGCACACCCGGCGGCGGAGGCGGAGGCGGCGGAGTACCGGGACCACTCGGACCCATCTGGTCCGGGCGCGCCAGCATCGTCGCGGCGTACGCGACACCGCCCGCGGGCGTACCGCCACCGGGCACACCCGGCGGCGGAGGCGGAGGCGGCACACCGGGACCACCGGTGGCACCCGGGGCCCCCGGGCCGGCCGGCCCCATCTGGTCCGGCCGGGCGAGCATCGTCGCCGCCTGGTGCACGGCCGGCGGAGGCGTCGCCCCGGGCGGCCCCGGAGGCCCGGGCGGGCCGGGCGGACCGGGCGGCGTCTGCGGACCGGGCGCGGCCGGAGCCGGCGGCGGCGCCGGGAAACCGTCGGGCAGCTGCGACACCAGCTGGGTCCGCACGTAACCGCCGGGCGGCGGCGTCGGCGCCTTGCTCGTCGCGGCGTCGGCGATGTCGGCCGCGCCGGGAGCAGGAGCTGCGGCGGGAGCCGTCGTCGGAGCCGGGGCCGGGTTCGCCGGGGCGGGCGCCGCCGGCGGGACGGCGGGGGCGGCCGGGGCGTTCGGCGGCTGGGGCGGGAGCGCCGGGCCGCCGCCCTGGCCGAACGTGCCGTCCGTGTTCAGCCGCGGGGCGATGGCGGTCGCCGGCAGCGCGCTGCCGCCCTTCATCAGCGCCGTGGGCGCGTCCGCACCCACCACCGGCGGCGGCGCGTCCTCGTCGTCCGCACCCGAAAGCGGCGGCGCGAACACCGTCGCCGGCAGCGGTACGGCACCGTCGGCACCGCCCGAACTCGCGTTGGCGTCCGCCCACGGACTCGACGGGACGGGCCCAGGCACACCGTCGTTCTCGGTCGGCTCCTGGTCACCGGGCGCACCCGGGACCGCCGCAGCCGGCGCCGCCTCGGGCGCCTCGGCCGCACCAGGCGCCTCGGGCTCGGCAGCGGACGGAGCCGACCACGGCGCGGCGGACGCGTCCACCGACGGCGCCCCGGCCGGAACCGGCTCAGGAACCGGCACCGACGCCGCCGACGACGCCGGAACGTCATCCGAACCCGGCACCGCAGCCACACCCGCACCGGCACCGGCACCGGGCGCCGAACCGGCACCCGGCACGGCAGCCGCACCCGACACGGAAGCCCCACCCGCATCGGACACCGACGCCGAACCCGAAGCCGAATCCGCACCGGACACCGAAGCCGCACCAGACGCCGCCGACGCCGCACCAGACGCCGCCGACGACACCGGAGCCGCATCAGACGCCGAAGCCGCGCCAGACGACACCGACGACGACGCCGCCGGCACCGACGCCGACGCCGAAGCCGTGGGAATCCCGCCCACCGGCGTCGACGACGCACCCTCCGGCGAAGCGTCCGCGCTCGCCTGCGACGCGTTCGACTCCACCGGCGGCAGGCCGATCTTGTCCGCCGCCTCCTGCAGCCACTCCGGCGGGCTCAGCAGGAACGACGTCTGGTTCAGGTCGACCCGGGCCGACTGCGCCGGAACCGGAGCCGCCGCCTCGGCCGCCGCGCCGTACTCCTCCTCGTACCGGCGGATCACCTCACCCACGGGCAGCCCCGGCCACAGCGTGGCCTCACCGCTGTCCCGCGCGATGACCAGACGCTGCCGGCCCCCGTCCGGGGTCGGCGCCTCCTCACGGTCCTCCGCCCACACCACGAAACCCAGCGCGAACTCCCGCACCCGCACCTCACGGTGCAGATACGCGGGCACGTCACCGTTGATCCACTCCTCGGCGCGCTCCTGCGCCTGCGCGAACGTCACCACAGCCAGCTCACTCCCCCACCGGGACCACGGGCACGGCACGCGCGAAGCCACCGTCCACCATCAGGTTCGCCACCGTCTCCAGCTCCGGCGGACTGCCCGCAAGACGCTGCAGGAACTCGTCGAAGTCCGCACCACAGGGCAGCAGCAGCCGCTCCACCCGCTCGTTCACCGTCCAGCCGGCCGCGGCCTCACCGGCGTCCCGCGCGTCGTCGTACGGGCAGAACCACACCGACCCGACCGCCTCGCCCCGCACCTTCAGCGCGAGCAGACCACCCTGCACGAACGCGACACCCAGGTAATCCTTCGTCAGATGGTCACGCAGACACTTGTTGACATAGACGAGGTCGTTGACACCCGCCTCCTCGCGCAGCGTGAAGAACGGCTGGTCCACCAGCAGCCCCAGCTCCGCGTCGAGCGCCGTACCCACCGGAGCAGCGCCGCCCGCCGCCTTCAGGAACGAGCGGTACGCCCCCGGCAGCCGGTAGCCCAGGTCCTCCTCCACGCCCTGCACCTGCTGCTCCGACACCGACACCACACGCTTCGGCAGCCCGAAGTGCACCGGCCGGGTCTCCTGCAGCGGCCGCGTACCACGCTTGAACTGGTCCACGCCCGACGCCGTCGCCACGCCACCGTGATGCCGCAGCAACGCCTTCACCTCGACCGGCACCAGCTCCAGACGACGCGAGTGCGCCACGTGGTGCCACGTCCACCCGTGCGGCGTCGCCACCGCCGGAATCGTGTCCCACAGCTCGTGCCCCGTCGCGGCGAGCGCCGCGTTCGCCGACACGTAGTCCGTCAGGCGCAGTTCGTCGACGCCGAAACCCTCCGGCGGATCGGCGATCTCCGCCGCCGCCCGCGCGTACGGAGAGAAGTCCGGATAGCCGCGCTCGTCCACCCGCACCCCTCGCGGATGACGGGAGGCCCGGACCGGGTCCGGGAAGTGCACGACCTGCCCGGCGTACGCCGCGTTCGGCGGCGGCGCGGTGTCCTGGCCGAGCCGACCTGTCGTCATGGCGGTTGCCCCCTGAGTGGCTGTGCCTGCTAGTGCGTGGCTGCTTCTACTTCTACCGATCGTTCTACCGACTGGTCCGCACAGCCTAAGCGCTGCCCGGAACTCCCGACCCGGCCCGCCCCGCGCCCGCCACCCACACCCCCGCCATCGTGACCAACTGTCACGACGGCATGACAGCACCGCCATGGTTCCGACACACCGAAAGCACGTTTCCGCGCCCCAGCTTCCCCATCGGGCAGCGCGTTTGGCAGGCTGTTCACGCAACTCGGGGGATTGCAGGAGGGGAAGAACAGCACCATGCACGCAAGCGCCACACCAGCACCGACGCCCACGCAGGGTGACCCACGCCTCAGCTGGGGCAACGAGGCCGACACCCACCGGGCCCCCTTACTGCGTCACCGCCGCGACGGCATCCTGCCCACCGTCGGCGCGGCCCTCTCCGTCCGCGGCGAAACCCTCACCTGCACCGCCGCCCGCGGCGACCTGCCGCCCACCCTCCACCCGCTCGTCCAGGACTTCCTCGACACCCTCACCAGCGGGCAGCGCGAACGGTTCACCGGACGCTGCCCCGAGGCCATCCTGCTGTCCCGGCACCTCAACGCCACCGAGAGCACCCGCTCCAAGCGCGCCCAGCGCAAGCCGCTCACCCACAGCGAAGCCCGCCGCTCCCTCAAGCACGCCAAGCTCACGGCGCGCCGCATCCGCGAGGACGGCGACCCGCTGCACGGCAGCTACGCCGCACCCTGCCGCTCCTGTACGGCCATGCTGGCGCACTTCGGAGTCCGTACGGTCGACCCGACCACCACCCAGAACAGCTGACCGACACCCATGCCCGATCTCAACAGCACCCGCTTCCCGGTCAACGTCGACGCCGCACTGCGCGAGGCCGGCTGGCAGCCCGGCCGCTGGGACATCAAGCTCGCCGAACAATGGGCCGACACCCTGCGCGGCCACGTCTCCGCCGGCGGACACCGGCACAGCGTCTTCCCCGCCGTCGTCGAAGCCTGGGCCGAATTCGGCGGCCTCCGCGTCAGCGCACCCGGCCACGGCCGGCAGATCGCCCCCGCGACCGTCCGCTTCGACCCGCTCGCCGGCCTCCACCTGGCCCGCACCCTCGGCGACCTCGGCCGCGCCCTCGACACCGAGCTCGCACCACTCGGCGAGGAAGGCGAGGACGGCGGCCAGCGAGCGGTCCTCGCGATGGACATCGAAGGCCGGGTGTACAGCATCGACCACACCGGCGACTGGTACCTGGGCCGCGACCTCGACACGGCCCTGGCCACCCTGATCACGGGCACCCAGCCGACCCGCCTCGTGGCGGGACCGTAGACCCGAAGAACCGGGAACCCGCCCCCGGAAACCACGAACCCGGCCTCCGAGGCACCCGGCCGGGGGCTCGGACACCCCGGGGGCGCCGTGACTCAGGAAACCTCCGCCTCGGCCGCCGCGTCCGGCGCCGACGCCGCCCCCGCCACAGCCACCGGCAGCACCGCGCTCACCCGGAAACCACCCGCGTCCGTCGGACCCGACACGAAGACACCGCCCAGCCGGGTCACCCGCTCCCGCATGCCCACCAGACCGTTGCCACCACTCGGCAGATGCGCGTCGGCCGCCGCCGCGTCCGACGGACCGTTCTCCACCTGCATCGCGACCTCCGCCTCGCGATGCGCGACCCGGACGACCACCTCGGCACCCGCCGCATGCTTGTGGACGTTCGTCAACGCCTCCTGCACCACCCGGTACGCCGTCTGCTCCACCTCGGCCCCGTACGGCCGAGCCGCCCCCATCACCAGCAGCTCCACGACCACACCCGCCTGACGCGACTGCTCCACCAGCGCCTCAAGGGAATCCAGACAGGGCCCGTCACCACCGACTCCCCCGTCCTCCGCCGCCGCCTCGGCAGCCGCGGCGGCCGCCCGCCCCACCGCCGCCAACGGCAGCGCCGCAGGCCCCGCCGAAACCGCCGCCGGCGCCTCCTCCCGGAGCACCCCCAGCATCTCCCGCAGCTCCGTCAGGGCCTGCCGCCCCATGTCACCCACCAGCGCCGCGTTCTTCACCGCCTTCTGCGGATCCTTCAACGCCACCGCCTGCAGCGCCGCCGCATGCACCACCATCAACGACACCCGGTGCGCCACCACGTCGTGCATCTCCCGCGCGATCCGCGTCCGCTCCTCCTGCCGCGCCCACTGCGCACGCTGCTCCGCCCGGTCGGCGAGGAGCGACAGCTCCTGCTCCAGACTGTCGGCGCGCTCCCTCAGCGACTCCATGAGCCGGCGCCGGGCACCTATGTAGAGACCGAAAAGCACCGGCGGCGCGTTGAGCCCGAGCGTCATGAACAACGACACCACCGGCACGTACCAGCCGCTCGGATCGAAGTCCTGCTGGTCGACATCGGCCTGCGCGACGTCCTGACGCAGCCGGACCATCGTCACGATGTACACCGCCACCGTCGACATACCGGCCAGCGCGGCGGTGAACCGCCGCGGCACCTCCGACGCGGCCAGCGAATAGAGACCGACGATCCCCATCAGATAGCCCATCTCCGCCGGCGTCACCGCGATCGAGACGAGCACCACGGTGATGGGCCACTTCCGCCGCACCAGCAGCACGGACCCCACGACCAGCCCGAACAGCACCCCCACCGGCACCGGCAACGACGTCTGCTGCGCGAACCCGATCCCCTCGAGCCCGCACTCCAGCGCCGACACCACGGCCAGCGAGACGTCCAGCACGACACTGCGCCGTCTCCCCCACCACCACCAGCTCCGCGCGACACGCTCCGTGCCCGCCGCGTCCCGGTCTGCCCCCGTTGTGGTCATGCCCTCCACCCTACGGGCGAGGGCCACCGATTTTCCCGCCTCCCGACGCCCCCGGGGCGCCGCCTCCGACATGATCCGGCTCTTCCTGGAGTGGTTGCGCCTCCTGGGCATCGCGGAAGATCGACTGCGCTTCTTCGTCCGGATTCACGAGTCGGCGGATGTCGCAGAGAACGTCGGCGACGGATACCGCGGCTGCCTGTCCGTCCGAGTGCTGCAAGGCGCCGAGCTATACCGTCGCATCCAGGCCTGGTGGTGCGGCATAGTAGGTGCCGTCGACTCGATCAGCAGGGATGAATGTCCGATTTGGTCGACTTCACCATCCCCTGTGGTGTAATCGGCAGCACTGGGACCTTTGGAGTCCTATGTCCGGGTTCGAGTCCTGGCAGGGGAGCTAGTCGTCTGCGGGTCCCGACCTCCACGGTCGGGACCCTTACTCGTTACCGCCCCGGTACCCCCCGGTATCCTTCGGAAGTCCACCACCCGAAAGCCGAAGGGCATTCCCGTGAGCGCCAACCGCCCGGCAGCCGTCGTCGTCCTCGCAGCGGGTGAGGGCACCCGCATGAAGTCGAAGACCCCCAAGGTCCTCCACGAGATCGCCGGGCGCTCGCTCGTCGGGCATGTCGTGGCCGCCGCTCGTGAGCTGGAGCCCGAGGACCTGGTCGTGGTCGTGGGGCACGCGCGGGAGCTGGTGAAGGGGCATCTGGACGAGCACTACGCGGGGACGCGGACGGCCGTGCAGGAGGAGCAGAACGGGACCGGGCACGCGGTGCGGATGGCGCTCGGGGAGCTCGGGCGGGCGCCCGAGGGGACCGTCGTCGTGGTGTGCGGTGACACGCCGCTGCTGTCCGGGGAGACGCTGCGCGCCCTGGCGGCGACGCACGCGGCCGACGGGAACGCCGTGACGGTGCTGACCGCCGAGGTGCCGGACGCCACGGGCTACGGGCGGATCGTGCGTGACGGGGTGACCGGTGCGGTGACCGCGATCGTGGAGCACAAGGACGCCTCGGACGAGCAGCGGGCGATCAGGGAGATCAATTCCGGGGTCTTCGCGTTCGACGGTGCGCTGCTGGCGGATGCGCTGGGCAAGGTGCGGACGGACAACAGTCAGGGTGAGGAGTACCTCACGGACGTGTTGTCGATCCTGCGTGAGGCGGGGCATCGGGTGGGTGCGTCGGTGGCGGTGGATCACCGGGAGATCCTGGGGATCAACAACCGGGTGCAGCTTGCCGAGGCTCGCGCGCTGCTCAATGGGCGTCTGCTGGAGCGGGCGATGCTGGCGGGTGTGACGGTGGTGGATCCGGCGTCGACGTTCGTGGACGTGACGGTGACGTTCGAGCCGGATGCGACGGTGCTGCCGAACACGCTGCTGCTCGGTGCGACGCACATCGCGGAGGACGCCGTGGTGGGGCCGAACACGCGGCTGAAGGACACCACCGTCGGCCGCGGGGCCCGGGTGGACAACACGGTGGCGGACTCCGCCGCGGTGGGCGAGGGCGCTTCCGTGGGCCCGTACGCGTACCTGCGGCCGGGGACGGTTCTGGGTGCGAAGGCCAAGGCGGGTACGTACGTCGAGATGAAGGCGGCCGTCATCGGTGAGGGTACGAAGGTCCCCCATCTGTCGTATGTGGGTGATGCGACGATCGGCGAGTACACCAATATCGGTGCGGCGAGTGTCTTCGTGAACTACGACGGCGAGGCGAAGCACCACACGACGATCGGTTCCCACTGCAAGACGGGCTCGGACAACATGTTTGTGGCTCCTGTCACGGTCGGGGACGGCGCTTACACGGCTGCCGGGTCCGTCATCACCAAGGATGTGCCGGCCGGCGCGCTGGCCGTCGCCCGTGGCCAGCAGCGGAATATCGAGGGCTGGGTGGCCCGTAAGCGTCCGGGGAGTGCGGCCGCGCAGGCTGCCTCTGCCGCCACTGAGAAGTCCGCAGGCGAAAGCTGACCGGAAACGAGTACGCCGAACTCGGCGTACCGTGATACGTGCACACAAATTCGGCTGGCTCGCACACGCGCACGGGAGCGCGGGGATTCGCGGCCAGAGACCCGTCGAGGAGACAGTGCTGTGACCGGGATCAAGACGACCGGCGAGAAGAAGCTGATGCTCTTCTCCGGCCGCGCCCACCCCGAGCTGGCCGAGGAGGTCGCACACCAGCTGGGTGTCGGCATCGTGCCGACCAAGGCGTTCGACTTCGCGAATGGCGAGATCTACGTCCGTTTCCAGGAGTCCGCGCGTGGCGCGGACTGCTTCCTGATCCAGAGCCACACGGCTCCGATCAACAAGTGGATCATGGAGCAGCTGATCATGATCGATGCTCTGAAGCGGGCTTCGGCCCGGAGCATCACCGTGATCATCCCGTCGTACGGCTATGCCCGTCAGGACAAGAAGCACCGTGGTCGTGAGCCGATCTCGGCCCGTCTGGTCGCGGATCTGCTGAAGACGGCGGGTGCGGACCGGATTCTGACCGTGGACCTGCACACGGACCAGATCCAGGGCTTCTTCGACGGTCCGGTGGACCACCTGTCGGCGCTGCCGGTGCTGGCGGACTACGTGGGTGCGAAGGTCGACCGCACGAAGCTGACGATCGTGTCGCCGGACGCGGGTCGTGTGCGGGTGGCGGACCGTTGGTGTGACCGTCTGGACGCGCCGCTGGCGATCGTGCACAAGCGTCGTGACAAGGACGTCGCCAACCAGGTGACGGTGCACGAGGTCGTCGGTGACGTGAAGGGCCGTGTGTGTGTCCTGGTGGACGACATGGTCGACACGGCGGGCACGATCTGTGCCGCGGCGGACGCGCTGTTCGCGCACGGCGCGGAGGACGTGATCGTGACGGCGACGCACGGCATCCTGTCCGGTCCGGCCGCGGACCGGCTGAAGAACTCGAAGGTGAGCGAGTTCGTGTTCACGGACACGCTGCCGGACCCGAGTGCGCTGGAGCTGGACAAGATCACGGTGCTGTCGATCGCGCCGACGATCGCGCGTGCGGTGCGTGAGGTGTTCGAGGACGGTTCGGTGACGAGCCTGTTCGAGGAGCACTGAGCACTCTCTTAGCCGTACGAGTAAGGGCCGCTTCCCTTGGGGGGCGGCCCTTACCCGTGCGCTCGTGGGGCGGCTCCTGGGGCGGCTCGTGATCCATTTGGGTGCCTCGGTGGCCTGCGGCTAGACTGTCGTGGTTGCTCGGCGAGGGAGGCCGTGCCCGTGCGTGTGTCGCGCGTGGTGCCGGCGGTCCGTTATCGACGCGCTCTTCGTAGCAGGCCCACGCCAGTCGTGGCCGGGTGACAGTCGTATCAGTCACCACATCTACGAGGAGTGCACATGTCCGAGGTGAAGCTCGCCGCGTCCGTCCGCACCGAGTTCGGCAAGGGCGCCGCCCGCAAGATCCGCCGTAACGCCCAGGTTCCCGCCGTGCTGTACGGCCACGGCTCGGACCCGATCCACCTGACCCTCCCGGGCCACGACACCGTCATGGCGCTGCGTACGCCGAACGTCCTGCTGTCCCTGGACATCGAGGGCAAGGGCACCGAGCTCGCGATCCCGAAGGCCGCCCAGCGTGACCCGCTGAAGGGCTTCCTGGAGCACGTCGACCTGCTTCTCGTGAAGCGCGGCGAGAAGGTCACCGTCGAGGTTCCGGTCGTCGCCGAGGGCGAGCTGGCCGCCGGCGGCAACCTGCTCGAGCACGTCCTGAACACCCTTTCGGTCGAGGCCGAGGCCACCCACCTGCCGGAGTCCGTGACGGTCTCCGTCGAGGGCCTGGAGGCCGGTGCCTCCGTCCTGGCGCAGGACATCACCCTGCCGAAGGGCGTCACCCTGGTGACCGAGGCCGACGCCGTCGTCCTGCAGGTCCTGGCCGCGCAGGCCGAGGAGCCGGCGGAGGCCGCCGAGGGCGAGGCCGCCGAGGGCGCCGAGGCCTGAGCCGTAGGCTCTGTCTGACGTGACGGGGTGACGGGCCCACGGGCCCGTCACCCCGTTTCTTTCTGTCCACCACGCTTTCCGGACACCGCACTTTCTGTCCACCACGCTTTCCGGCCACCACCCCTTCCGGCCGCCAGGCATACGGGTACGAGGAGACGAGACGCAGATGACGGATGACGCGAACGCGCCCTGGCTGATCGTCGGCCTCGGCAATCCGGGCCCCGAGTACGCCGGCAACCGGCACAACGTGGGCTTCATGGTGGTGGACCTGCTGGCCGAGCGGATCGGCGGCAGGTTCAAGCGCGCGCAGAAGGCGCAGGCGCAGGTGGTGGAGGGCCGTATGGGCCCGCCCGGTCCCGCGAACCGCCGGGTGGTGCTCGCCAAGCCGATGTCGTACATGAACCTGTCGGGCGGGCCCGTGACGGCGCTGCGCGACTTCTACAAGGTGCCGACGGCGCACGTCGTGGCGGTCCATGACGAGCTGGACATCGACTACGCCACGCTGCGTCTGAAGCTGGGTGGTGGCGACAACGGGCACAACGGGCTGAAGTCGATGACGAAGTCGATGGGGCCGGACTACCACCGGGTGCGGTGCGGGATCGGGCGTCCGCCCGGCCGGATGCAGGTCGCCGACTTCGTGCTGAAGGACTTCTCCTCCACGGAGCGCAAGGAGCTGGACTGGTTCGTGGACCGGGCGGCGGACGCGGTGGAGTGCCTGGTGGCGGAGGGTCTGGAGCGGGCGCAGTCCGCGTACAACGCGTAGGGCCTGCGGGCGGGCACGGGTACGACTGTACGATCGCGGGTCATGACGCACGTCCGTAACGCCGCCATGGCCCTCGTCGTCCTGCTCCTGCTCGTCGCGGGCGCCTGGTCCTCCTGGGACACGGCTCAGCACGTGCTGTTGTCGAAGGGGCGCGAGCACGGGACGCTGACGGTGACGGGCTGCAACGAGGAGACGTGCAGCGGGCGTTACGCGTCGGATGATCCCGGTTCCCCGCATCACACGCTGACGATCGAGCATTCGGTGGCGGCGGAGAAGGGGCAGACGCTGCCGGTGGTGGTGAAGCCGGGTACGGCGGAGGCGGTCCGTACGGGCTGGGGCGGGGGTCTGCACGCGTGGCTTCCGCTGGGCGGTGCGCTGCTGTTGGCGGCGCCGCTGATCGGTGGGGGGCTGCGGATGACGCGTACGGGGTGGTCGGTGGCGGGTGCGGGTGCGGCCCTGTTGCTGGGCGCGTTCTTCGCACTCTGATGGTTTTCGGACACGTTGGCGCGTTCCCGCCAGAATCGTTATGCCCGTTGGCTTAAGGGTGACTTAAAGCAACGGATAGGCTGCCCCC
Source organism: Streptomyces sp. NPDC127114 (assembly GCF_042677525.1). Classification (NCBI taxonomy): domain Bacteria; kingdom Bacillati; phylum Actinomycetota; class Actinomycetes; order Kitasatosporales; family Streptomycetaceae; genus Streptomyces; species Streptomyces sp. NPDC127114. Next base: position 210,993 of record NZ_JBHXTJ010000005.1, on the reverse strand, counting down.
GCCACCTCCCACGGCATCCCTCATCCCACAGTTGGACGACAATGCGACGTTCTCTTATCTCCGCCGGCGCGCTCGTCGCGGCCGTCGCGGGCTCGCTCGTTCTGGCGCCGGCGGCGTCCGCCGCCGAGGTTCCCTTCCACCACGAGAAGGACCTGCCCATCACCGCCTCCTCCTTCGAGAACACCGAGGCGGAGTGCAAGGGCATCCCGTCCACGCAGGACGGCTGGCACTTCGTGCTGACCGGCAACAAGGCCGAGTTCACCAAGCTGACGGTCACGTTCGACAACGGCACCCCGATCGTCATCACGGACTTCAGCGCCTTCGGCAACCCGGAGGGCAAGCACGCGTACGTGGGTTCGCCCGTGGGTGCGAAGCTGACCTCGGCCACCGCCGAGATCGACGGCGAGGCGAAGTTCTTCAACCTCTCGCACACCTGCCCGGGCACCGCCCCCACCCCCACGGGCACCCCGTCCGGCACCCCGTCGGGCACGCCGAGCAGCTCCACGTCCCCGAGCAGCTCCACGTCCCCGAGCAGCTCCACCTCCCCGAGCTCGTCGGTCTCCCCGACCGCGTCCTCCTCGGAGAGCTCCGCCGCGGGCCAGCCCACGCCGAGCGCCTCCTCGTCCGCCGGCTCCGAGGGTGACCTCGCCGAGACCGGTTCCAGCGCCCCGGTCGGCATCCTCGCCGCCGTCGCCGTCGCCCTCGCGGGTGCCGGTGCGTTCCTGGTGACGCGCCGCAAGAAGGCGCAGCAGCACTGACGTAACACGCCGTCATGAGAGTGCCCCCGCGGGAAGAACTCCCGCGGGGGCACTCTTGTTGGTGCGAGGGCGTCAGCCGGTGTTGCGCAGGCCCGCCGCCACGCCGTTCACCGTGAGCAGGAGCGCGCGGGAGAGCAGCGGGTCGGGTTCCTCGCCGCGCTCGGCGGCGGAGCGCTGGCGGGCGAGCAGGGCGACCTGGAGGTAGGAGATCGGGTCCAGGTAGGCGTCGCGGATGGCGAAGGTCTGCTGGAGCACCGGGTTGGAGTCGAGGAGCTGCTCGCCGCCGGTGACCTTCAGGACCTCGGCGACGGTGAGGGCGTGTTCGGCCTCGATGGTCTCGAAGACGTGCTTGAGCTCGTCCGGCACGAGGGTGTCGACGTAGTGGCGGGCGATCCGCAGGTCCGTCTTGGCCAGCGTCATCTCGACGTTGGAGAGGAAGTTGCGGAAGAAGTGCCAGCGCTCGTACATCTCGCCGAGCACCGCGTCGAGGCCGGCCTCGCGCAGGGCCTTGAGGCCGGAGCCGACGCCGAACCAGCCGGGGACGATCTGCCGGGACTGGGTCCAGCCGAACACCCAGGGGATGGCCCGGAGTCCGTCGAGGCCGGCGCCCGAGTCGGGGCGGCGGGAGGGCCGCGAGCCGAGGTGGAGGTCGGCGAGCTGGTCGACGGGGGTGGAGGCGAAGAAGTAGGCGGGCAGGTCGGGGTCCTCGACGAGCCGCCGGTAGGCGGAGTGGGCGGCGTCGGAGACGGTGTCCATGGCGGCGTCCCAGCGGGCCAGGGCGTCGTCGGACTGGCGGGGCGCGGTGTGCAGGGCGGAGGCCTGCAGGGTGGCCGCGACGGTCAGTTCGAGGTTCTCCCGGGCCAGGGACGGGATGAGGTACTTGTCGGAGATGACCTCGCCCTGCTCGGTGACCTTGATCTCGCCCTCCAGGGTGCCCCAGGGCTGGGCGAGGATCGCGTCGTGGGAGGGGCCGCCGCCGCGGCCGACGGTGCCGCCGCGGCCGTGGAAGAGGCGCAGGCGGACGCCGTAGCGGTGGGCGACGTCGCGGAGCCGGCGCTGGGCGCGGTGGATCTCCCACTGGGAGGTGGTGATGCCGCCGAACTTGGAGGAGTCGGAGTAGCCGAGCATGACCTCCTGGACGTCGCCGCGCAGGGAGACGAGGCGCCGGTAGGAGGGGTCGGCGAGCATGTCGTTGAGGATGACGTCGGCGGCGCGCAGCTCGTCGGTGGTCTCCAGGAGCGGCACGATGCCGATCTTGGCCCAGCCGGCGTGGAGGTCGAGGAGGCCGGCCTCGCGGGCGAGGACGGTGGCGGCGAAGACGTCGTCGGCGCCCTGGCACATCGAGATGATGTACGACTCGATGACCTCGGGGCCGAAGACCTCCAGGGCCCGCTTGACGGTCTGGAAGACGCCGAGGGTCTTCTCGCCGGCGGCGTCCAGCGGCGCGGGGGTGGGGGCGAGCGGGCGGCGGGAGCGGAGCTCCTTGGCGAGCAGCTTCTGCCGGTAGTCGCGCGGCATGTCGGCGTAGCGCCAGGATTCCTCGCCGAGCCGGTCGAAGAGCTGGCCGAGGGCGTGGTGGTGGGCGTCGGCGTGCTCGCGGACGTCCATGGTGGCGAGCTGGAGGCCGAAGGCGGCGAGGGTGCGGATGGTGCGGTCCATGCGGCCGTCGGCGAAGAGGCCGCCGCGGTGCTCGCGCAGGGAGGTCTGGATGAGGGTGAGGTCGCGGAGGAGTTCGGCGGTGCCGAGGTAGTCGCGGCCGTCCTGGTGGGGGGTGCCCTTGGCGAGGCGTTCGCGGGTGTTGAGGAGCTTCTGGCGGACGCAGGTGACCTTGAGCCGGTAGGGCTCCTCGGCGTTGAGCCGCTTGTAGCGGGGGCTGATCTCGGGCAGGCGCTCGAGGTCGGCCTGGAGGGATTCCAGGAGCTCTTCGGTGGCGCCGGCGTAGCGGATCGAGTTGGAGAGCAGTCCGCGGAGGTAGTCGACGAGTTCGAGGGCGTCGGTGATGCCGTGCTCGTGCTGGAGGATCAGCACGTCCCAGGTGACCTGGGGCGTGACGTTGGGGTTGCCGTCGCGGTCGCCGCCGATCCAGGTGCCGAAGGTGAGCGGGCGGGTGCCGGAGGGCAGGTCGAAGCCGACCCGCTCGAGCTCGGCGGCGAGGTCTTCCAGGACGTCGCCGACGGCGCCCGCGTGCAGCTCGTCGAGGTAGTAGATGGCGTTGCGGGCCTCGTCGGCGGGCTCGGGCCGGACGACGCGGAGTTCGTCGGTCTGCCAGATGAGGTCGATGTTCTCGGCGAGCCGCAGGTCGTGGCGGCGGCGGTCGGCCTCGATGACCGGGGTCTCGAGGAGGGCGCCGATGCGGCGCAGCTTGTTCAGGACGGAGCGCCGGGCCGCCTCGGTGGGGTGGGCGGTGAAGACGGGCCGTACGTTGAGGTTCTTGATCGTCTCGCGTACGTGCGCGGGGTCGCCGTCCTTGAGCATGTCGGCGGTGCGGGCGAGGAGGCCGCCTTCGGCGGCGCGGCGCTCGCGCATCTCGCGGCCGCGGTGGACCTGCTCGGTGACGTTGGCGAGGTGGAAGTACGTCGAGAACGCGCGGACCAGCCGGCCGGCGGTCTCGAGTTCGACGCCGCGCAGCAGCTCGGCGGCGGCCTCGCCGTCCTCGCGGGTGAGGCGGCGGACCTTCTCGACGAGCTCCAGGAGCTCCGGGCCTTCCTGGCGGACGAGCGTCTCGCCGAGGAGATCGCCCAGTCGGCGGATGTCGGAGCGCAGCTCGGCGCTGGCGGTGGGAGTCTGGTCGGCACTGCTCACAGGTGCGGCTCCTTGCAGTGTTTGAGCACGTCTGGAGGGGTACTGGAGGCTTGCGGACCGCGCTGTCCGACGCACCCAGGATAGGTGTCCGTGTCCGCGGCACGGAGCATGCCCCGGCTTTGGCGCTCTTGCCGCGCGCCGCGGCGCTGCCATACTTACGTCGCCGTAGGTTACGGAACCGTAGCCAAGGCGTCCTTTCCCTACCCTCACCCCCCAGGGGACACCCATGACCACAAGCCCCGAGCTGACCTCGGAGTCCTCGGCGTCCGAGGCGGTCGACACCGCTCAGGCCCTGCCCTCCGCCACCCTCGGCGGGGACAACAAGCGTTCGATCGAGCAGATCACGCTGCTGCTGTTCATCACGGTGCCCTTCCTGGCCCTGGTCGCGGCGGTGCCGCTGGCCTGGGGGTGGGGAGTGAGCTGGCTCGACCTGGGCCTCATGACGGCGATGTACTTCATCGGCTGTCACGGCATCACGATCGGCTTCCACCGCTACTTCACGCACGGCTCGTTCAAGGCGAAGCGTCCGCTGCGGATCGGGCTCGCGATCATGGGCTCGCTGGCGGTCGAGGGGCCGCTGGTGCGGTGGGTGGCGGACCACCGCAAGCACCACAAGTACTCGGACGCGGACGGCGACCCGCACTCGCCGTGGCGGTTCGGCGAGACGGTCCCGGCGCTGATGAAGGGGCTGTGGTGGGCGCACATCGGCTGGATGTTCGACGAGGAGCAGACTCCGCAGCACAAGTACGCGCCCGATCTGATCAAGGATCCGGCGATCCGTGCGATCTCTCGCCAGTTCGTCCTGTGGACGGTCGTCTCGCTCGCGATTCCGCCGCTGGTCGGGGGACTGGTGACGATGTCGTGGTGGGGCGCGTTCACGGCGTTCTTCTGGGGTTCGCTGGTCCGGGTCGCGCTCCTGCACCACGTGACCTGGTCGATCAACTCGATCTGTCACGCGGTGGGCAAGCGTCCGTTCAAGTCGCGTGACCGTTCCGGCAACGTGTGGTGGCTGGCGGTGCTGTCGTGCGGCGAGTCCTGGCACAACCTGCACCACGCGGACCCGACCTCGGCCCGGCACGGCGTGCTCAGGGGCCAGGTGGACTCCAGCGCGCGTCTGATCCGCTGGTTCGAGCAGCTGGGCTGGGCGTACGACGTGCGCTGGCCGGCCAAGTCGCGGATCGACGCCCGGCGCCGGGGTGCGGCCGCCGACGCGGCATGATGGAAGACGTGGCGATCGACGGCGGTACCAGCAGCACGAGCGAGCAGAAGCCCCGGCGCGGGCGCCGGGTGAGGATGACGGGCGCGGAGCGCCGTGAGCAGCTCCTCGACATCGGTCGCACGCTGTTCGCGGAGAAGGGCTTCGAGGGCACGTCCGTGGAGGAGATCGCGGCGAAGGCCGGGGTCTCCAAGCCGGTGGTGTACGAGCACTTCGGCGGCAAGGAGGGCCTGTACGCGGTCGTGGTGGACCGGGAGATGCGCCAGCTCCTGGACATGGTGACGGGGGCCCTGACCGCGGGCCATCCGCGGGAGCTCCTGGAGCAGGCCGCGTTCGCGCTGCTCGACTACATCGAGCGCTACACGGACGGCTTCCGCATCCTGGTGCGCGATTCCCCGGTGGCCCAGTCGACGGGCACCTTCGCCTCTCTCATCAGCGACATCGCCACGCAGGTGGAGGACATCCTGGGCCTGGAGTTCAAGGCCCGCGGCTTCGACCCGAAGCTGGCGCCCCTGTACGCCCAGGCCCTGGTGGGCAGCGTCGCCCTGACGGGCCAGTGGTGGCTGGACGTCCGCAAGCCGAAGAAGGCGGAGGTGGCCGCCCACCTGGTGAACCTGGCCTGGCACGGCCTCGACGGCCTGGAACAGAAGCCCCGCCTGATAGGTCACCGCAAGAGCTGATCCCGCACGAGCCGGTCGACGGGGGCGGGGGGCGGGGGGGGGGCCCCCCCCCCGCGGAACGGGCCGGCCCGCCCCGCTCCCCGGGGGCCCGGGGGCGCGGTGGGCCGATCAGAGCCGCGGTGGGTTCCCCGGC
>NZ_JBHXTJ010000005.1:196660-205394 GCF_042677525.1 Streptomyces sp. NPDC127114 | reverse complement strand
GGTGCGGCGCCCCGCCCCCGTATTACGGCACGGCCGCTCCTCTCTCCGTGGGCCCGGGCGGCCGGGATGCCCTTCTCATGCCGCCTTGGTTCCCGCGGCCGGCCGGCGCGCAGGTGCGGACGTGACGGGCGACGGCTAAGCCGACGGGGGACATCAGGCTCCCTTCCTCGCGACGGCGAAGATGCGGCGGAACGGGAAGGCGGTGCCGTGGGGGCCCGGGGGGTAGGCGGCGCGGAGGAGGTCGCGGTACTGGGCGAGGAAGGCCTCGGTGGCCGCGGGGTCGTCGCGGAGCGCGGTCAGCACGGGACGCAGGGCGGTGCCCTTCACCCAGTCGAGGACGGGGTCCTCGCCCTTGAGCATCTGGATGTACGTGGTCTCCCAGACGTCCGTCTCGCAGCCGAGGTCGGTCAGCCGCTGCAGGTAGTCGACCGGCTCCAGGATGTGGACGTAGCGCCGCCCCTGGTCGCCCACCCGGTCGCGCCATTCCGGGGTCTCGCACAGTTCGCCGAGCAGGGCGTGGCTCGGTGAGGTGAAGTTGCCGGGGACCTGGAAGGCGAGGGTGCCGCCGGGTCGCAGGCCGTCGATCCAGACGGCGAAGGACTCGGGGTGGTTGGGCACCCATTGCAGGGCGGCGTTGGACACGATCAGGTCGTACGGCTCGTCGGGTGTCCAGTGGGCCGCGTCGGCGGGCCGGAAGTCCAGCCAGCCGCCTCCGGCCGTGGTGCCCGCCCAGTCCTTGTCGGCCCGCTCCAGCATCTCCGGGGAGAGGTCGAAGCCGGTGATGTGGGCGTCGGGCCAGCGGTCGGCGAGCAGGGCCGTGACGTTGCCCGGGCCGCAGCCGATGTCGGCGATGCGGGCGGGACGGAGTCGGTTCGGCAGCTGCGGTATTCGTGCGAGCAGATCGAGGAACGGTCGGGTCCGGTGACCCGAGTGGCGCAGGTACTGCTGTGGGTCCCACGTGGGTGCGGCGGAGTCCACGGAATGCATGTTCGAAGCCCCCTTGCTGGAACGAGTTGCCGAAACGGAACGGAGTTCCGGCCCGGTCCCTTCCCCATAGTCAAGAAGACTATATCTCGATGTCAAGAAACTCGATATCGAGATTCGTGACATCAAGAGACTTTATGTCAACAGACCCTCTACACTGATCGCCATGGAGGACGAGGTCGACCGACTGGTCGCTGCATGGCGCCGCGAGCGCCCGGACCTCGACGTGGAACCGCTCGAGGTGCTCAGCCGTGTCTCACGCCTGGCCCGCCACCTCGACCGCGCTCGTCGACTCGCCTTCTCCGAGCACCAGCTCGAGCCCTGGGAGTTCGACGTCCTGACCTCCCTGCGCCGGGCCGGCGCGCCCTACCAGCTCTCCCCCGGCCAGCTGCTCACCCAGACCCTGGTCACCTCGGGCACCATGACCAACCGCATCGACCGGCTCGCGAAGAAGGGCCTCGTCGAACGGCTCCCCGACCCCAGCGACCGCCGCGGCGTCCTGGTCCGCCTCACCCCCGAGGGCCGCGACCGCGCCGACCAGGCACTGGCCGGACTGCTCGCCCAGGAGCGCGCGATCCTGGCCCGCCTCTCCCGCACCGAACGCGGCGAACTGGCCGGACTGCTACGCCAGCTGACCGCCCCGTTCGACAACATCCCCGGCTGAGACGGGCGCCGGGTCCTCCGCCGGCCCGACACCGGCCCGCCGGGCCAGCGCCACCGCCGCGAGCGTCGAGTGCACGCCCAGCTTCCCCAGCACGTTCTGCATGTGCGTCCGCACGGTGTGCGGCGACAGGAAGAGCCGCTCGGCGACGGCCTTCCGCCCGAGGCCGGCCACCATGCAGCGCAGCACCTCGCGCTCCCTCGGGGTCAGCGACTCCACGAGCTGCTCGCTCTCCGTACGGTGGCGCCGGGCCTCCGTCAGCTCCCGCAGCACCCCCGTCAGCAACGCGGGCGGCAGGTGCGTCTCGTCCCGCAGCACGCCCCGCACCACCGCGAGCAGCCGCTGCAGCGAGCAGTCCTTGGCCACCCAGCCCCACGCGCCCGCCTGCAGCGCGAGCGCCGCCCGGTGGGCGTCGTCCCGCTCCGCCAGCACGACGCTGCGCAGACCCGGCCGCCCTTCCCGTACCTGGCCCACCAGCTCGACCCCGTCGGCACCCGCCAGGTCGGCGTCGACCAGCAGCACGTCGAACCGCCGCCCCTCCGCGGCGGCGCGGTCCAGACAGCGCAGGGCGGCGGGCCCGCTGCCCGCCGCGGCGACGTCGACGTCCGGCTCCGCCGCGAGCGCGGCCGCGAGCGACTCGGCGAAGACGCGGTGGTCGTCCACCACCAGGACACGGATACGAGCCACGGACACCCCCAGTCGGTCGAGGAACGTCCCGGCACGGGTACGGCGCCGGGGGGCGGGTCCCGTCGGTCGCGCGGCCGCCGCCGTGCCCTGACAGATACCCCCGCCCCGGGCGCCGTACCCGGCGGGTCTCGATACCCCTGATCAGCACCGGCCCCCACCGGTGCTGCGCACCAGAGTAGGGGCGCCCTCGGCGCCCCGCGGCTAAATCGCGGAAGTCCACCCCGGCGCGCGGCCGGTCACCCCACGCGGCGCGCCCCGGCGGACGGCACGGCGCCGAGCACACCGGGCTCGGCGTGGCCGGCCCGCTCGAAGGCGCCCCGTACGGCCTTCGTCACGTCCTCGGCGAGCCCGTCCTCCACCAGCACCACGGCGGAACCTCCGAAACCGCCCCCCGTCATCCGCGCCCCCAGCGCCCCGGCCGCCACGGCCGTCTCGACCGCGAGGTCCAACTCGGGGCAGGACACCCGCAGGTCGTCCCGCAGCGACGCGTGGCCCTCGACGAGCAGCGGGCCCACCGCGCGCGGCTCCCCGGCGTCCAGCAGGTCGATCGTCCGGGCCACCCGGTCGTTGTCGGAGACGACGTGCCGGACGTACCGACGAACCGTTTCGTCGGTCAAACGCCCGAGGACGTCGGGCAGTTGCACGGCGTCGACGTCGCGCAGCGCCCGCACGCCGAGCGCCCGCGCACCCGCCTCGCACCCGGCGCGCCGCTCCGCGTACGCGCCGTCCCCGAGCGCGTGCCTGACCCGCGTGTCGACGACGAGCAGCCGCAGCCCCACGGCCGCGAGGTCGAACGGCACCTGCCGGTACGACAGATCGCGCGTGTCCAGGAACAGCGCGTGCCCCTCGGCGGCGCACGCCGAGGCCATCTGGTCCATGATCCCGCACGGCACGCCGACGAAGGCGTTCTCGGCGCGCTGCGCGATCCGGGCGATCTCGGGCCCGGAGAGCCCGAGCCCGTACAGCTCGCTCAGCGCGAGGGCCGTGACGACCTCCAGGGCGGCCGACGAGGAGAGCCCGGCGCCCGTGGGCACCGTCGACGCCAGGTGCACGTCCGCGCCGCCCACCGCGTGCCCGGCCTCCCGCAGCGCCCAGACGACGCCCGCCGGGTACGCGGCCCAGCCGCCGCCCGGGCCGCCCTCGCCGGGCTCGAGGCCGGCGACGTCGAGCCGGACGATCCCGCCGTCGACGTCCCCGGAGTGCAGCCGCAGCACGCCGTCGTCCCGTCGGGACACGGCGGCCACGGCCGTGTGCGGCAGAGCCAACGGCAGCACGAAGCCCTCGTTGAAGTCGGTGTACTCCCCGATCAGGTTGACCCGGCCGGGCGCCGCCCAGACCCCGTCCGGGGCGGTCCCGTACAGCTCACCGAACTCCGCCGCGACACCGCTCATCCGTTATCCCTGCTCCTTCTTCCGCGCGAACGCCCACGCGTCCTCGACGATGGCCGCCAGATCCGGGCGGGACGGGGTCCAGCCGAGCCGCTCGCGCGCCGCCTCGGCGGAGGCGACGAGCACGGCCGGGTCCCCGGCGCGGCGCTCGGCCATGACCTCGGGCACCGGGTGGCCGGTGACCTTGCGGACGGTCTCGACGACCTCCCGCACGGAGAAGCCGTTGCCGTTGCCGAGGTTGCAGATCAGGTGTTCGCCGGGCGTCATCGCGTCGAGGGCCAGCAGGTGGGCCTCGGCGAGGTCGGCGACGTGGATGTAGTCGCGGACGCAGGTGCCGTCGGGCGTCGGGTAGTCGTCGCCGTACACGTTGATGGCCTCGCGCCTGCCGAGCGCCACCTGGAGGACCAGCGGGATGAGGTGCGACTCGGGGTCGTGCCGCTCGCCGCACTCCTTGTAGGCGCCGGCCACGTTGAAGTAGCGCAGCGAGACCGCGGCCAGGCCGTGCGCGGCGCACTCGCCGGTGATCATGTGGTCGACGGCGAGCTTGGTCGCGCCGTACGGGTTGGTCGGCGCGGTCGGCGCGGACTCGGTGATCGGCACGGTCTCCGGCTCGCCGTACGTGGCCGCGGTGGACGAGAAGACGAGCTTGCGCACGCCGGCCTCGCGCATGGCGGCGATCAGCGCCATGGTGCCGCCGACGTTGTTGTCCCAGTACTTCTCGGGCCTGGCGACGGACTCGCCGACCTGCGAGAAGGCGGCGAAGTGCAGCACGCCGTCGTACGAGGCGTCGAGCCACCGTGCGGCGTCCTGGATGCGGCCCTCGACGAACGTCGCCCCGGCGGGCACGCCCTCGCGGAAGCCGGTGGAGAGGTCGTCGAGGACGGTGACCTCGTGCCCCGCCTCCAACAGGTGGGCGGCGACCGTGCTGCCCACATAGCCGGCTCCGCCCGTCACCAGGTACTTACTCAACTGCTTGCCACCTCTCGGAGTCTGTCGGCCGCGGACTCCGGCGACACGTCGTTCATGAACGCGCCCATGCCGGATTCGGTGCCCGCGAGGTACTTCAGCTTGCCAGAGGCCCGGCGGACGGTGAAAAGCTCCAGGTGCAGCGCGAACTCGTCCCGGCCGGGACCCGTGACCGGCGCCTGGTGCCAGGCGGCGATGTACGGCGTCGGCGGCCGGCCGGGGCCGAAGATCCGGTCGAAGCGCCGCAGGAGTTCCAGGTAGAGCCGGGGGAGCTCCGCGCGGGCGTCCTCGTCGAGGGCGGTGAGGTCGGGCACCCGCCGGTGCGGGTAGAGGTGCACCTCGTACGGCCAGCGGGCGGCGTGCGGCACGAAGGCGGTCCAGTGCTCGCCCGCCAGGACCACCCGCTCCGCGGCCCGCTCGCGCTCCAGGACGTCCTCGAAGAGGTTGCGGCCGGTGCGGGCACGGTGGGCGAGGGCGTTGCGCAGCATGGTCGCGGTGCGCGGGGTGGCGGTGGGGAAGGCGTAGATCTGCCCGTGCGGGTGGGCGAGGGTGACGCCGATCTCGGCACCGCGGTTCTCGAAGCAGTACACCTGCTCCACGCCGGGGCGGGCGGAGAGCTCCGCGGTGCGGTCGGTCCAGGCGGCGAGGACGAGGGCGGCCCGGTCCTCGCCGAGGTCGGCGAAGGAGGCCTCGTGGTCGGAGGTGAAGCAGACCACCTCGCAGCGCCCGTTGTCGCCGGAGAGGGACGGGAAGCGGTTCTCGAAGACGACGACCTCGTAGTCCGCGGCCGGGATCTCGCTCTGCCAGTCCTCCGTGGAGGGGCACAGCGGGCAGGTGTCGGCCGGCGGGTGGTAGATCCGCCCCTGCCGGTGCGAGGCGATGGCGACGTTCTCGTCGAGCAGGGGGTCGTGCCGGATCTCGGAGGCGGACACCACGGGGTCGAGCGCGCGCCGGTCGGGGGCGTCGCGGACGGTGTCGCCGTGCGCGTCGAAGTAGAGGAGCTCACGCCCGTCGGCGAGGCGGGTGACGGTCTTCTTCACGAGGGGCCTTCTCAAGACGGGGGCTTCCATCGAACAGAACCACCCACAAAAAACCACAATCAAACATCGACGGTCAACACCCACCGCCACGCGACCCCGCGTGGTGTCACTCGCAAGAGGGTTCCCGAGGAATCGGGAGCCCGCGGAAGCGCCCCGCCCGGTTACGAGCGCTGCACCGGCACCCGGTCCAGCAGCCCCGTCCGCGCCGCCAGCGCCGCCGCTTCGAGCCGCGAGCCGACGCCCAGCTTCATCAGCACTCGCTGCACGTGCGTGCGCGCCGTGCTCGGCGCGATCGCCATGCCCGCCGCGATCAGCCGGGTGTCCTCGCCCTCCGCCACCCGGACCAGGACCTCCGCCTCGCGCGGCGTGAGCAGCCGCAGCAGCCGCTGGCCCTCGTCGTCCGGCTGCGCCGCCGGGTTCAGGAGCTCCGCGAACGCTCCCTGGATCAGCTGTGGCGCCACCGCCGACTCGCCCGCCCGCGCCTTGATCAGCGCCCGTTCGACGCCCTCGATCCGCTCGTCGTGCCGCACGTAGCCCGACGCCCCGGCCGCGAAGGCCGCCGCGATCCCGCGCGGCGAGGGCACCGGGCCGAGCACGACCACCGCCACCTGCGGCCGCTCGCGCTTGATCCGTACGACCGGGTCGAAGGTGCCCGGCTCCGCCGGCGCCGCCGTGCCGAGCAGGCAGACCTCCGGCGCGCGGCTCACCACCAGCTCCGCGGCCCCGGCCACCGGCGCCGCCGCGGCGAGCACCCGGTGCCCGCGCAGCTTCAGCGCCGAGGCCAGCGCCTCCGCGTGCAGTCGGTGGTCGTCGACCACCATGAGCCGTACGCCCATCGTTCCTCCCCCATCCCCGGGCCGGCCTTCCCCCGGCCACCCTCCCGGCAAGCTACACACTCCCCGCACACTCCCCCGCCCCGCTTTGCCCCAATCGCCGGGACACCCGCGGGAACCCACCCGCCCGGAGACGGCCGTGGGGCCCCTCCGGAACGGAGGGACCCCACGGTCACGGCGCTGCCGCCGGGCGGCGGCCGGTCAGCCGCCGGCCTTGAAGCCCATCGCCAGGTACGACTTCAGATAGGAGGTGGTCTCCTTCTTCGTCTTGCTGACGAGCCTCTGCGAGACGAAGAACCGGCCGTTCGCGTAGCGGTACTCGGCGCCGATCGAGCTGAAGCTCGTCTCGGCCGACCGGGTCTCCTTGTCCGCGGGGTTCTCCATGAGCAGCGTGGGCTTCATGCTGCCGCCGTCGATGGAGACGATCTGCCCGCCCTTGTCGTAGGGCGGCCACTTGTACGCGATGATGTTGCCGCCGTCCATGCGCAGCGGGATCAGGGTGTAGCGGTCGCCCGCGTCCGACTTGTACGGCGCCAGCTGCCCGTTGTTCAGGTCGAAGGCGACGATCTCGTTCGTCTCGTCGCCGTACTCGCCGGTGCTGCCCTCGTGCTCCTCGGTCGGCAGGTAGAGCCGGTTGTTGCCGACGACGACCTGCGTGCAGGACTCGACCGCGGCCGAACGGCAGCGGGCCGCGTAGCGGTCCGCGTCCGCCGTGATCTTCGCCTTGAGCTTGCCGGTCTTCTCGTCGATGGAGAAGAAGTCCGAGATGTTGCTGCCGTCGCCGGCGGTGTCACCGACGTCGGCCGCGACCACCAGCGGCTTGGCGGAGACGACGCCCGCCCAGTCGACGCCCTTGGGCATCTTGTACTGGGAGATCGGCGCGCCGGTCGTCGGATTGAGGTTCTGGATGATCACCGTCGGGTCGTCGGACGTCCCGCACTTGCGCACGGCGACCAGGCCCTCGCCGCCGCCGTAGCCGAGGTCCTTGCACTGCGCGGCGTCGGCCTGCGGCTTCCAGCGCGGGTTGCCGTTGGCCAGGTCGAAGGCGGCGCCGCCGTCGAGACCGCCGGCCGCCACGGTCTGGCCGTGCAGCGTGACCTCGCTGAACGTCACCTTCTTGTCGCCGGCGCTGCCGCCGCTGACCGAGGCGGACCACACCAGCTTGCCGGTGGACAGGTCGAGCAGACCCACCTCGGTGCACGGCTGGATGTAGCGCGGCGCGACCCGCTTGGCGGCCTCGAAGAGCACCGGCACCTTGTAGTCGGCGGTCATGTGGCGCGAGGCGCCGCAGACCTGCCCGGTCAGCGGCAGGGTCCACAGGACCGTGCCCTTGTCCAGGTCGTAGCCGACGACCGAGTCGACGCCCGTCTTCACGTACGCCTTGTCGGTGATCCAGGAGCCCGTGACGTCGGTGATGTCCGGGACGTTCGGCAGCTCGAGCTTGAAGGACGCGGTGGACTTCGGGTTCGCGGGGACCTTCTCCTTGCCGCCCCCGCCGATGCCGCCGCCGTCCTTGCCGCCGTCCTGGCCGGCGCTCGCGGCGCCGGAACTGCCGCCGGCGTCGTCGGTCTTGTCGTCACCGCCGGAGTTCGCGTACCAGACGCCGCCGCCGATGATCAGCACGACGGCCACGACCGCCGCGATGACGATCTGCATCTGCGCGGACAGCTTCCTGCCGCCGGCGGGCGGTACCACGGGTGCCTGCTGGGTCTGCTGGTACTGCGGCTGCGTCGGATAGCCGTACGGCTGCTGCGACTGCTGCGGATACTGCTGCTGCGGGTAGCCGTACTCCTGCGGCTGCGCGGGCGGCTGCTGCGGCGGATACCCGTACGGCTGCTGCGCGGGCGGCTGCTGGGGCGGCGCGGGCGGCTGCTGCGGGTAGCCGTAGGGCGGCTGGGCCGGAGGCTGCGCGGGCGGCGGCGTCGGCGCGCCGAAGCCCCCGGGCGGAGGGTCCTGCGGCGCACCGAACCCGCCCGGGGGAGGCCCCGGGGGCTGGTTCGGCGGGGGCGGCGGCTGCGTCATGACGTGGATACCTCGGTCGGGTCGGAAAGCGGGCGGGACGGACGGGCCGTGACGGCCCGCGCCCTCTCCGGGGGGGCCGGGACGGAGGGGGTGCCTTGCCCGACCCCCACAAACTCATGGTCTCCATCAACCGCTTGTAGGTTGAGGCGGAGA
>NZ_JBHXTJ010000005.1:95297-196650 GCF_042677525.1 Streptomyces sp. NPDC127114 | reverse complement strand
CCTCGTCATCCACACTATTTTTGTTGCGCTCGTTTTTTTGTTTATACGTGCCGTGTTGAACGGGGGGGGGCCCGTCGGGGCGGGCCGCGCCGGCGCCCACCCCGCGCGGGCCGTCACGGAGGGGGTCACTTGCCGTACGCCATCATCGTCTTGGTCTCCTTCTCCGCCTTGTCGTTGGAGGCGGAGACCCGGCCGGCCGCGATCACGAACGAGCCGTTGGAGTACGCGTACCCGGCGTCGTAGAAGGAGCTCTCCAGCGACGAGACCGCGGCCTGGTGCTGGAGCAGCGTCTTCGGCGCGCCGCCCGTCGGGGCGAGGGTCGCGACCGCGCCGCCCGCGTCGTAGCGCGGCTCGACGTAGAGCAGCACCTCGGAGCCCTCCATGCCCAGCGGCGTCATGGTCTGCTCGCCGGGCGCCTTGGAACGCCACTTGGGCTTGCCGGTGTTCAGGTCGAAGGCGATGACCTCGTTGGGCGTGCCGTACTCGGTGTCGGTCGCCATGTAGAAGGTGTTCTGGTCGGCGGCGACGCCGGTGCAGCCCTGGAGGTTCTTGCCGAAGATGACGAAGGTGCCGCCGCAGCGCGGGGCGAACTTGTCCTTGCCGCCCTGGATCTGCGAGCGCTCCTTGCCGTCGGCGGTGAGCGAGAAGATCGCCCACTTCTTCTGCTCGCGCTGGGTGGCGGAGACGACCAGCGGGTCGACGGAGTAGACCTTGTCGACCTCCCACGTCGCCTGGAGCTTGAAGCTCCACTTGGCCTTGCCCGTGTTCGGGTCGACCTCGCTGATCTCGTGCTGCTCCTTGCTCACGTCGCCCGACGGGCACTTGGAGGCGGCGATCAGCTTGCTGCCGCCCGCGTACGCGTACGGCTTGCAGCCGCTGGTGGGGCCGGTGAAGAGCTGCTTGCCGTCGGTGAGCGAGAAGCCGTAGGCGGAGCTGGAGCCCGAGGCGGTCACCGTGTTGCCGCCGATGGCGAGGGTGTTGTCGGAGAAGGCGAAGAGGCCGGTCGGCTTGGGGATGGACTTCTTCCAGCCCGCCTTGCCGGTGTTGAGGTCGACCTGCTGCATCTCCAGGCACTTGGCGCGGTCGCCCGCGCTGTCCTTGTAGCCGAAGACCATGAGGCCGTTCGCGGACGGCTGCGGCGGGGCGGCGCACAGCTCGTTGGGCACGTCGATGTGCCACTTGGGGGAGCCGTCGGCGAGGCTGTAGCCGTCGATGCCCTTGTACATGGCCTTGACGACGGTGTCGCCGACGATCCACGGGCCGTAGACGTCGGCGCCGTTGCGCGGCAGGTCGACGTCGTTCTTCAGCAGCCAGCTGATCTTCGCCTCGCCGTCCTTGCGGCCGGCGTTGAGGTCCTCGGGGCCGCCGTTCTCGCCGTCGCCGGAGCCGTCGCCCTTGTCGACGGACTGGGTCGGCTTCGGGCCGGTGGTGGCGGAGTTGGTCGGCTGGGCGACCGGCTCCTTCTCGTCGTCGCCGCCGACCACGAACCAGGTGCCGAGGCCGATGACGAGGGCCGCGGCGACGGCCGCGCCGACGACCAGACCCGGCTTGCCCTTGAACGGGTTCCTGCCGCCGCCCCCGGGGGCCGGCGGCATCGGGGCCGTCGGGTAGGCGCCGTAGGGGCCGGGCTGCTGCTGCCCGTAGGGGCCCGGCTGCTGCGGATAGCCGTACGGGCCGGGCTGCTGCGGGGCCTGCTGCGGGTACCCGTACGGGCCCGGCTGCTGCGGGGCCTGCTGCGGGTAGCCGTACGGGCCGGGCTGCGCGGGCGGCGCCTGCTGCGGCGACGGCGGAGCGGCCGGAGGCGCCTGCGGCGGTACGGGCGGAGCCGGCGGGGCCTGCGGAGGCATCGGCGGCACCGGCGGGACGTTGGCCCCCGGGTTCGGGTCCGGCGCGCCGAAGCCTCCCGGCGGCTGGTTGCTGGGCGGCTGGGTCATCAGCGCTTCCCCCTTGATGTGAGCGGGTTTTCTTTCTACCACTCACGCGATGGCGCAAAAGTGACCGGTCCGTCCCTTGTTCCCAAGGGAGGACCGGCCCGTGATGCCTCCGTTACGCGTCCTCTACGACTTCTCTACGCGTCCTCGGCGAGCTCCAGCCACCGCATCTCCAACTCCTCGCGCTCACCTGCGAGTTCCCGGAGCTCGGCGTCCAGTTTGGCCACCTTCTCGAAGTCCGTGGCGTTTTCGGCGATCTGGGCGTGCAGCTTCCTCTCCTTGTCGGAGATCTTGTCGAGCTGTCGCTCGACCTTCTGCAGCTCCTTCTTCGCGGCGCGCGCGTCGGCGGCCGACAGGCCCGGCTTCTGCTGTGCGGCGGGCGCGGCGGGCGCCGGTGCGGCGGCCTCGATCATCTTCTGCCGCCGCTCCAGGTACTCGTCGATGCCGCGCGGCAGCATCCGCAGCGTCTGGTCGCCGAGCAGCGCGAAGGTGCGGTCGGTGGTGCGCTCGATGAAGAACCGGTCGTGGGAGATGACGATCATCGAGCCGGGCCAGCCGTCGAGCAGGTCCTCCAGCTGGGTCAGGGTCTCGATGTCGAGGTCGTTGGTGGGCTCGTCGAGGAAGAGGACGTTGGGCTCGTCCATGAGCAGCCGCAGCAGCTGCAGCCGCCGCCGCTCGCCACCCGACAGGTCACCGACGGGCGTCCACTGCTTCTCCTTGCCGAAGCCGAACTGCTCGCACAGCTGACCGGCGGTCATCTCGCGGCCCTTGCCCAGGTCGACCCGGTCGCGGATCTGCTGCACGGCCTCCAGGACCCGCAGCTGGGCGGGGAGTTCGGTGACGTCCTGCGAGAGGTAGGCGAGGCGCACGGTCTTGCCGACGACCACGCGGCCGGCGGCGGGCTGGATGTCGCCCTCGGTGACGGCGGCGTCCGCGAGCGCCCGGAGGAGCGAGGTCTTGCCGGCGCCGTTGACGCCGACCAGGCCGATGCGGTCGCCGGGGCCGAGCTGCCAGGTGAGGTGCTTGAGCAGCGTCTTCGGCCCGGCGGTGACGGTCACGTCCTCCAGGTCGAACACGGTCTTGCCGAGCCGGGCGTTGGCGAACTTCATCAGCTCGCTGGTGTCGCGGGGCGCGGGCACGTCCGCGATGAGCGCGTTGGCGGCCTCGATGCGGAAGCGCGGCTTCGACGTCCGGGCGGGCGCGCCGCGGCGCAGCCACGCCAGCTCCTTGCGGACCAGGTTCTGCCGCTTCGCCTCCTCGGTGGCGGCGATCCGCTCGCGTTCGGCGCGGGCGAAGACGTAGTCGGAGTAGCCGCCCTCGTACTCGTAGACGGAGCCGCGCTGCACGTCCCACATGCGGGTGCAGACCTGGTCGAGGAACCAGCGGTCGTGGGTGACGCAGACGAGCGCGGAGCGCCGGTTCTGCAGGTGCCCGGCGAGCCAGGCGATGCCCTCGACGTCGAGGTGGTTGGTGGGCTCGTCGAGAACGATCAGGTCCTGGTCCTCGATGAGCAGCTTGGCGAGCGCGATGCGCCGCCGCTCGCCGCCGGAGAGCGGACCGATGACGGTGTCGAGGCCCTTCTCGAAGCCCGGCAGGTCGAGCCCGCCGAAGAGCCCGGTGAGCACGTCGCGGATCTTGGCGCTGCCGGCCCACTCGTGGTCGGCCATGACGCCGATGACCTCGTGCCGGATGGTGGCCTTCGGGTCGAGCGAGTCGTGCTGCGTGAGCACCCCGAGCCGCAGCCCGCCGCTGTGCGTGACGCGCCCGGTGTCGGCCTCCTCCAGCCTGGCGAGCATCCGGATGAGAGTGGTCTTGCCGTCTCCGTTGCGCCCGACGACACCGATCCGGTCCCCTTCGGAGACGCCGAGCGAGACCCCGTCGAGCAGTGCACGGGTGCCGTACACCTTGCTGACGGACTCGACATTGACCAGGTTGACGGCCATTTCACTCCTGTGGCGGGGGATCGATCGACGTCCAGGGTAGACGGAGCCGCGAAACGTGCCGCGCTGTCACTCGTTGTGATGACGGGTTCGTGATCCTCGGGCTACCGTGGACGGGCAGGCCGAAGAATCCCGTGCATGGGAGGAACCATGACCGCCGAGCCGACGACCAGGCCGACCGCTGAGTCGGCTCCCGCATGGCCGGTGCCGCCTCGCGAGGGCTGGACGGTGGACGACCTGGACACCCTGCCCGGCCTCCCGCCGCACACCGAGTTGATCGACGGGAGCCTGGTCTTCGTGAGCCCGCAGCGCCGTTTCCACAACATCGTGATCCGACTGCTGACGAACGGACTGGCCTCCGCCGCTCCGGCGACGCACAGGGTCTACAACGAGATGACGGTGGTCATCGACCGCAGCAACGGCCCCGAGCCCGATGTCCTCGTCGTCCGCAGGGAAGCCGTCAAGGGCCTGCGGCAGACCTCTTATCCGGTCGCCGACGTCCTGCTGGCCGTCGAGGTCGTCTCCCCCGACTCCGAGTCCCGGGACCACGACACCAAGCCCCGCAAGTACGCGGCGGCGGGCATCGAGCACTTCTGGCTGGTCGAGATGGAGGGCGAGGACGATCACGCCGTCGTACGGGTCTACGAGCGCGACCCGGTCACCAAGACGTACACCTGCACGGGCGTCCACCGCGACCGGCTGAAGCTCTCGGTCCCCTTCGACATCGACATCGACCTCACCGAGATCGACGAAATGTAGTCCCTTCCACCAGCAGCCACCCCGCCACCGTCATCGCCACGGCCACGGGCGCCGACACGCGGACGGCGATCAGGGTGGCCGTGTGGCCCTCCAGGAGGCCGCCGAAGCCCGTCATCGACAGTCCGAGGACCCCCAGCAGGGCCAGTGTGATGCCGAGGGCCGCGAGCGGTCCGCCCGCGGCGGTCGCCGGGCCGGGCGGGACCGGGAACTCGAAGCGGCGGAACACGGCGACCAGCAGCGCGGTCAGCAGCGCCGCCGCCGCGAGCCGCAGCGGGACCTGCGCCCACCACGACGCCGTCGCCGGCTCGGGCAGCCGGACACCGAGGGCGAGCAGCGCCCCGTACACGCCGAGCATCGCCGTCAGGTGCCACAGGAACGCGGTCATCGCGATCCCGTTCGCGGCCACGACCCCGCGCCACACCCGCGCCCGCGCCGTGAACCGGGCGCCCGGGCCCTTCAGGAGCTCGACCGCCCCCACCAGCCACAGGCCGTGGCAGAGCAGGGCCAGCGTCGGCGGGGCCATGTTGGAGACCTTCTCGCCCGGCATGCCCACCATGGACAGCGGATACGGCCCGAACGCGACGAGCGCGGCGGCGCCGAGCAGACCCGCGCCCGCGAGCAGCGCCGGGCGGCGGATCATCCCGTCCGCGCGCAGGAAGCCGAGCTGGTGGACCGCCAGCCAGACGAGCGCGAAGTTCAGGAACTCCACGTACGGCACGCCCGCCGCGAACCGCAGCACGTCCACCGCCACCGCGCCCGCCGCGAGCCCGGCGAAGGCGCCCCAGCCGTACCGCCCGTGGAGCCTCAGGAGCGGCGGCGTGAAGGCGACCATCGCGAGGTAGATGCCGATGAACCACAGCGGCTGGGTGACGAGCCGCAGCGCCACCCCGGTCAGTCCGCCGTCCGCGCCCAGCAGTTGCAGCACCAGCGCCAGCGCGCCCCACACCCCGACGAACACCATCGTCGGCCGCAGCAGCCGCTGCAGCCGGGCCCGCAGGAACTCCGCGTACCGCGGGCGCGAGCGGTGGGCGAGGGCATGCGAGAAGCCGCCGACGAAGAAGAAGACCGGCATCACCTGGAGCGCCCAGGTGAGGACCTGCAGCCCCGGGACGACCGCGAGCAGGTTGCCGACCTGCCCGTCGGGCGTGACGGCGGCCATCAGCCAGTGGCCGAGGACGACGACGGCGAGCGAGGCGACCCGCAGCAGGTCGACGTAGCGGTCACGGGTCGCCGGGGTCGCGGCAGCGAGGTCACGCGCACTGAATCCCATACGGGCACGGTGCCGGTCCGGGCCGGGGCTCCGTCAGCGCTCGGATACTCAACTCGCCCGTGAGTACGGGCGGGCGTGGGTACGGCGCGCATGGGTGCGGATGGTGGGCCGTGGTCCGCCGCGCGGGCGACCCCGCGGCCCGGTCTCCCGGGCGGTCGGGCCGGCGGTCCGTCATGTTCGTCTGCAGTCGCATCGCACCCCACGGGGTGACCCCCCACAAGGAGAGACCCATGCGCCGCACCACCCGCCTCGCCGCCGTCGCCGCGGCAGGCGCCGCGCTCAGCGTGCTCGCCGCCGGACCCGCGTCCGCCGGCGACCCGACCGTCACGGACCCGCACGTCGTCGCCCACTTCGACTTCGCCGCCGGTCAGCAGGCGGAGAACATCGCCCTCGAACCCGACGGCTCGGCCGACATCACCTGGGCCTTCGCCCACCAGGTCGCCCGCGTCGCCAAGGACGGCACGACGGAGGTCATCGCCACCCTCCCGGACGTGCCGGGCGGATCGACGCCCGTCGGCGGACCCGCCGCCACCGGCATCGCCCGCGCCAAGGACGGCACGCTGTACGTCAACTACGTCACCAACACCGCCGAGACCGGCGTCTGGCGCATCGCGCCCGGCGGCGAGCCGGAGCAGATCGGCTTCTTCCCCACGAACGCGTTCCCGAACGGGCTCGCCCTCGACGAGGAGTGCGGCACCCTCTACACCCCCGACACGAGTCTCGGCGTGGTGTGGAGCCTGCCGGTGACCGGCGGCGAGCCCACGGCCTGGGCGACCGGGGCCGAGCTCCAGCCCACCGCGGAGATCCCCTTCGGGGCCAACGGCGTCAAGGTCCACAACGGTGCCGTCTGGGTGACCAACACGGCGAAGGGAACGCTGCTGCGCATCCCCGTCGGCCCCGAGCCCGACCGGGCCGCCGGCCCCATCGAGACGAGGGCGACGGGGCTCACGTACATCGACGACTTCGCCTTCACCGGGCACGGCGACACGGTCCTCGCCGCGCTCATCGCGGACCACAAGGTGGAGCTCATCCGCCCCGACGGCACCCACAAGACCGTGCTCACCAAGGCGGACGGGCTGGACGGCCCGACCTCCGTCGCGGTGCAGGCCAAGAAGGTCTACGTGAACAGCGCGGCCTTCCTCACCCAGACGGACCCGGACCCGAACCTGCTCCTGGCCACGATCTCCAAGAACAAGCTGTAGTCAGCCCAGCAGGGTCGCCCCGGCCGCCGGGGAGGTCGCCACACGGGCCGTCCGGCAGGTTCCGGAGGCGATCAGCGCGGCGGCGACCGACTCGGCGGACTCGGCGTCCTTCACCAGGAAGGCGGTGGTCGGACCCGAGCCGGAGACCAGGCCGGCCAGCGCGCCCGCGTCCGTGCCCGCCGCCAGCGTCGCGGCCAGCGAGGGCCGCAGCGACAGGGCGGCCGGCTGGAGGTCGTTGGCGAGGGCGCCCGCGAGCGCGGCGGCGTCGCCCGCCCGCAGGGCGTCCAGGAGCGCCGGCGAGGCGACCGGTTCGGGCACGGCCACGCCCTCGTTGAGGCGGTCGAACTCGCCGTACACCGCGGGCGTCGACAGACCGCCGTCGGCGACCGCGAACACCCAGTGGAAGGCGCCGCCGACGGGCAGCGCGGTCAGCCGCTCGCCCCGGCCGACGCCGAGGGCGGCGCCGCCGACCAGGCTGAAGGGCACGTCGCTGCCCAGCTCGGCGCAGATCTCCAGGAGTTCGTCGCGCGAGGAGTCCAGGCCCCACAGCGCGTCGCAGGCGAGCAGCGCGCCCGCGCCGTCGGCGCTGCCGCCGGCCATGCCGCCGGCGACGGGGATGTCCTTGGCGATGTGCAGGTGCACGTCGGGCGCGATGCCGTGCCGGGCGGCCAGCAGTTCGGCGGCCCGCGCGGCCAGGTTGGTGCGGTCGAGCGGCACCTTGTCGGCGTCGGGCCCCTCGCAGGTGACCGTCAGCGTCGCGGCGGGCGTGGCGGTGACCTCGTCGTACAGGGACACGGCGAGGAAGACGTTCGCCAGGTCGTGGAAGCCGTCGGGGCGGGCGCCGCCGACCGCGAGCTGGACGTTGACCTTGGCCGGCACCCGCACGGTCACACCCGCAGCGGCGTTCACGTTCGTAGCCCCGTTCGCACTCACTGCTGCTCGGCTCCCTTGTCCACGGCGTTCTCGGCGATCCGCGCGAACTCCTCCACCGTCAGTGCCTCGCCGCGCGCCTGCGGCGAGATCCCGGCCGCGACCAGGGCCGCCTCGGCCGCGGCGGGCGAGCCCGCCCAGCCGGCGAGGGCCGCGCGCAGGGTCTTGCGGCGCTGGGCGAAGGCCGCGTCGACGACGGCGAAGACCTCCTCCTTCGTCGCCGTGGTCTTCAGCGGCTCGGTGCGCCGCACCAGGTACACGAGCCCGGAGTCGACGTTGGGCGCGGGCCAGAAGACGTTGCGGCCGATGGCGCCGGCCCGCTTGACCTCCGCGTACCAGTTGGCCTTCACGGAGGGCACCCCGTACACCTTGTTGCCCGGCCGGGCGGCGAGCCGGTCGGCGACCTCGGCCTGCACCATGACGAGGGTCCGCTCGATGGTCGGGAAGCGGTCCAGCATGTGCAGCAGCACGGGCACGGCGACGTTGTACGGCAGGTTGGCGACGAGCGCGGTCGGCGCCGGGCCCGGCAGTTCCTGGACGTGCATGGCGTCGGAGTGGACCAGCGCGAAGCGGTCCTTGCGCTCCGGCATGCGCGCGGCGATCGTCGACGGCAGGGCGGCGGCGAGGATGTCGTCGATCTCGACGGCCGTCACCCGGTCCGCGGCCTCCAGGAGCGCGAGGGTGAGGGAGCCGAGGCCGGGACCGACCTCCACGACCACGTCGTCGGGGCGCACGCCGGCCGTACGGACGATCCGCCGGACCGTGTTCGCGTCGATGACGAAGTTCTGGCCCTTCTGCTTGGTCGGGCGCACGCCGAGGGCGGCGGCCAGCTCGCGGATGTCGGCGGGGCCGAGGAGGGCGTCGGGACCGTCGGGTCCGGTGGTGGTGCTCACCGGTACAGCCTACGGGGCGCCCGTACGCCCGGCCGACGGCTCACCCCGGTCACCCGTACAGCCGGCGGCCGCAGTGGGGCCACGGGCTCGCGCCCCGCTGCACGTACAGCTTCTTCGCCCGGAAGGTCTGTTCGGCGGCGGGCGCGTTCTGGGCGACGCCGCTGCCGCCGAGGGAGCGCCAGGTGCCGGGGTCGAACTGGTAGAGCCCGCCGTAGGTGCCGGACGGGTCGACGGCGTTCGGCCGGCCGCCGGACTCGCAGGCGGCGAGCGCGCCCCAGTCCAGACCGTCGGCGCCGGCGACGGAGCTGGGCAGCGGGCGGCTGCCGACCCGGACGCGCTGGGCGACGGGCTCCCGGACGGTCTCCTCGCGGACCCGGCGCGGCTTCTGCCGGACGCCGTTGACCGTCCGCAGGGTGTACGTGACCCGGCGCACGCCCGGCACGCCCTGCCGTTCGACGACCTCGGTGCCGGCGAAGAGCTCCGGGTCGGTGGTGCGCTCGACGGCGAACGGCACGGGTTCCTCGCGGATCTCCTGGGTGCCGGTGATCCGCAGCACGGTGATCGTCTGGCCGTCGCGCGGGAAGGAGCCGAGCGGCACGGAGGTGGTGTCCTGGCCGGAGAGGGTGATCCCGGCCTCCTCGACGGCCTCGCGGACGGTGGCCGCGTTGGTGCGCACGGTCCGCTCCCGGCCGTCGGCCAGAAGGGTGACGGCGCGCTCGGTGCGGACGTCGAGGGCGAGGCCCTGCCGGGAGATGGGCGCCGAGCGGGAGACGGAGAGGTAGGCGCCCTCGGCCCGCACCCCGAGCTGGCGCAGCGCGCCGTCGACGGTGCGGGCGGTGGTCCACACCTGGCGGCGCCGGCCGTCGAGCGTGAGGGCGACGGGGCGGCCGTAGCGGACGACGATCTCGTCGCCGCTGGCGAGGGCGGCTCCAGGGGCGGGCGCGACGATGTCGTGCGCGCCGACCGCCAGGCCCTCGTCGGCGAGCAGTTCCTCGACGTCGTCGGCGAAGGTGTGCAGGGTGCGGGGCACGCCGTCGACCGACAGTCTGACGGCCTTGTCGTTGGCGACGAAGGCGCTGGTGCCGCCCGCGAGGAACGCCACGACCAGGGCCTGCGGGACGATGCGCCGCAGGCCCTCGACGGCGGGCGGGTTCGCCTTGCGGCGCCGGGCGGCCCTGCGGGCCCCGGAACGATGCGAAGTGCTCACGAGGCCGGGACCCTAGCCCTGAGGCCGATCACTCTCCAAAACGACTCGACTACCTTGCGTAACCGTTATGGATCGGTGATCAGCCGGGTTGCCCGGTCCGCGGTCGGCGGTCAGGAGGCGTCCGTCAGTAGTCGAAGGCGCGCGCCGTGTTCGTCGCGATGGCCTCGGCCAGCTCCTCCTCCGTGATCCCGCGGACCGCGGCCATCGCCCGGACGGTCACCGGGATCAGGTACGGGGCGTTGGGGCGGCCGCGGAAGGGCGCCGGCGTGAGGAAGGGCGCGTCGGTCTCGACCAGGACGAGCTCCAGCGGGGCGACGGCGAGGGCGTCGCGCAGCGGCTGGGCGTTCTTGAAGGTGACGTTGCCGGCGAAGGACATGTAGTAGCCCTTGGCGGCGCAGATCTCGGCCATCTCGGCGTCGCCGGAGTAGCAGTGGAAGACCGTCCGCTCGGGCGCGCCCTCCTCGTCGAGGACCCTGAGCACGTCGGCGTGGGCCTCGCGGTCGTGGATGACCAGGGCCTTGCCGTGGCGCTTGGCGATCTCGATGTGGGCGCGGAAGGAACGCTCCTGCGCGGCCATGCCCTCCGGGCCCGTACGGAAGTAGTCGAGGCCGGTCTCGCCGACGCCGAGGACGTGCGGCAGGGCGGCCAGCCGGTCGATCTCGGCCAGCGCGTCGTCGAGGGCCGCGTCGCCGCCCGCCTCGCGGGCGCCCTGGCGCGACCAGCCGTCCGGGTCGCCCAGGACGATCCGGGGGGCCTCGTTCGGGTGCAGGGCGACGGCCGCGTGCACGTGCTCGTGCGCGGCGGCGGTCTCGGCGGCCCACTGGGAGCCCTTGATGTCGCAGCCCACCTGGACGACCGTGGTGACGCCGACGGCGGCGGCCTTGATGAGGGCCTCCTCCACGGTGCCGGACTGCATGTCGAGATGGGTGTGCGAGTCCGCGACCGGGACCAGCAGGGGCTCGGGCAGCGGCGGCGGGGCGTCCTTGGAACTCATGGCCCCGATCGTACGAGGGCCATGAGTTCCACCGCGAAGGATTACCGCCGGGGCTACCTGCGGGAGCGGAACGGGTGCAGCAGGTCGGAGAGGTGCCAGTGGTGCGGTACCGGCGGCGGTTCCTCGCCCGCGACGGGGATGTCCTCCGTCAGTTCCTGGCCGATGGGCCCGGCGATGGACACCGGCTTGGCCGGCCGGGCCCCGCGGCTGTGGTGCTCGGTCGCGGCCACCATGTCGAGCACCGACGACACCTGGCCCGCCCGCATGATCCGCACGACGTGGCTGCCGCAGTTCATGCAGGTCGGCCGGGACAGCGGCGAGGGGACGCGGGCCCCGTCGGCCTTGTACACGACGTATTCGTGCCCCCGTGCGTCCACGTGGTGCTCTATCTCGTACGCCTGCTCCCAGCCGTATCCGCATCTCATGCAGGCGAAGGCGTACGCCTCGTGGGCCACGGGCGTTCCGGTGCCGGTGCCGGTGATCTCGCTCATTCCAGCTCCTCTCCACTGAACCCAGTGGACGCCTTTTCCGGCCGGAGCGCATCAGCGCCGGAGAAACCATGGACGCCATTTGGCGTTTCCTTGCCCCGAAGGCCTTCAAGCGGCCCGCCGCCGGGTTTCCGCTTTGCCTTTCAGATTAGCCCTTTACCTTTTACGGGGCCTATCAGGACCTACGGATGACGGGGCCCGCGGTTTACCGGCCTACGGGGCCTTTCCGGTACCGGGGCCCTCCGCGTTCTTCGCCGCGACGACGGCGTCGAACACCTCGCGCTTGGGGACACCGGCCTCCGTGGCGACCGCCGCGATGGCCTCCTTGCGCCGCTCCCCCGCCTCCTCGCGCACCCGCACCCTGCGCACCAGCTCCGCCGCGTCGAGCTCGGCGGGACCGGTCTCCGGGGCGCCCTCGACGACCACGGTGATCTCGCCGCGCACGCCCTCCTTCGCCCACTCCGCGAGCTCGCCGAGCGGGCCGCGCCTGACCTCCTCGTAGGTCTTGGTCAGCTCCCGGCACACGGCGGCCCGGCGGTCCGCGCCGAAGACCTCGGCCATCGCGGCGAGGGTGTCGTCGAGCCGGTGCGGGGCCTCGAAGTAGACGAGGGTGCGGCGCTCCTCCGCGACCTCGCGGAGCCGGGAGAGCCGCTCGCCGGCCTTCCTCGGCAGGAAGCCCTCGAAGCAGAAGCGGTCCACGGGCAGCCCGGACAGGGCGAGCGCGGTGAGCACGGCGGACGGGCCGGGCACGGCGGTGACCTTGATGTCCCGCTCGACGGCGGCGGCGACCAGGCGGTAGCCGGGGTCGGAGACGGACGGCATGCCCGCGTCCGTCACCAGCAGTACCCGCGCGCCGCCGGCCAGCGCCTCGACCAGCTCGGGCGTGCGGGCCGACTCGTTGCCCTCGAAGTAGGAGACCACCCGGCCCTGGGTGTGGACCCCGAGCGCGCGGGTGAGCCCGCGCAGCCTGCGGGTGTCCTCCGCGGCCACGATGTCCGCGTTCTCCAGTTCGGTGGCGAGCCGCGGCGGAGCGTCCGCGATGTCGCCGATGGGCGTGCCTGCGAGTACCAGCGTTCCTGTCACATGGGTCATCCTCCCAGCCCCGCCGGTGGTCCACCCAGCCCGGACAGGCGACGCGCACAGACGCGTTCCCTACGATGGCGCGGTGACCAGAACCGCACCCGAGGCCCTGGAGGGTCAGCACCCCATGGACCCCATGGACGCCGAAGGCCCCGTGGCCGCCAAGGACGCCCGGGACGCGAGGGACGCCCAGGACGCCTGGGACCGCGCGGACCTCGTGGGACCGACCGGGGCCGAGCAGTCCGCGTGGCAGCGCAGGCTGTGGCACTTCGGTTACCGCCCCGACACCACGGGCCCCCTGGCCGTCGGGCTGCGGGAGCGGCTCGTGCCGCCGTACACCCGGCCCTCGCCGCGGCTGTGGTCGCTCCTCGGGATCCCTCCGAAGGCCGCCCACCGGGTGTGGCGCCTCGCCGCCTGGGGCGGGCCGCTGCTCGTCGCGCTGGTCGCGGGCCTGCTCCGGTTCTGGAAGCTGGACGAGCCGGACGCGGTGATATTCGACGAGACGTACTACGCCAAGGACTCCTGGGCGCTGATCAACCAGGGCTACGAGGGTGCCTGGCCCAAGGACATCGACAAGACGATCCTGTCCGACCCGGGCTCCGTCCTCGTGCCGACGGACCCGGGTTACGTGGTCCATCCGCCGGTCGGCAAGTGGATCATCGGGCTCGGCGAGAAGATGATCGGCTTCGAGCCGCTGGGCTGGCGGTTCATGGTGGCGCTGCTCGGCACCCTGTCGGTGCTGATGCTGTGCCGGATCGGGCGGCGGCTGTTCCGTTCGACGTTCCTGGGCTGTCTGGCGGGCCTGCTGCTCGCCGTGGACGGCCTGCACTTCGTGATGAGCCGCACGGCCCTGCTCGACCAGGTGCTGATGTTCTTCGTGCTCGCCGCCTTCGGCTGCCTGGTCGTGGACCGGGACCGGGCGCGGGCCCGGCTGGCGGCGGCGCTCCCGGTGGACGAGGAGGGAGTGCTCCGGCCGGACGCGTCGGTGGCGCGGACGCTGCGGCTCGGCTGGCGGCCGTGGCGGCTCGCGGCCGGCGTGATGCTGGGCCTGGCCGCCGGCACCAAGTGGAACGGCCTCTACATCATGGCCGCGTTCGGTCTGATGACGGTGCTGTGGGACATCGGCGCCCGGCGTACGGCCGGCGCGATC
Organism: Streptomyces sp. NPDC127114; assembly: GCF_042677525.1. Lineage (NCBI taxonomy): Bacteria > Bacillati > Actinomycetota > Actinomycetes > Kitasatosporales > Streptomycetaceae > Streptomyces > Streptomyces sp. NPDC127114. The sequence goes on along the minus strand of NZ_JBHXTJ010000005.1, from coordinate 182,806 downwards.
AGCCCGTACGCGGCGGTGGCCCGCCGCGACCTGGTCCCAGCCTTCGTGTCGACGGTCCCGGTCGCCATCGCCACCTACCTCGCGTCCTGGTCGGGCTGGATCTTCACGGACAAGGGCTACTTCCGCAACTGGGCCGCCGAGCAGGACCGGCTGACCGGCGGCGGGACCTGGAGCTGGCTGCCGGACTGGCTGCGCAGCCTGTGGCACTACGAGACCGAGGTCTACAAGTTCCACGTGGGCCTGAGCTCGCCGCACACCTACGAGTCCAACCCGTGGAGCTGGCTCGTCCTGGGCCGCCCGGTCTCCTACTTCTACGAGTCCCCCGCCCCCGGCACCGCGGGCTGCCCCGCCGACGCCAAGGAGAAGTGCGCCCAGGAGGTCCTGGCCCTCGGCACGCCGCTCCTGTGGTGGGCCGCCTGCTTCGCGCTCCTCTACGTCCTGTGGCGCTGGGCCTTCCGCCGCGACTGGCGCGCGGGCGCGATCGCGTGCGGCGTGCTGGCCGGCTGGGCGCCGTGGCTGCTCTACCAGGAACGCACCATCTTCCTTTTCTACGCGGTGGTGTTCGTCCCGTTCCTGTGCCTCGCGGTGGCGATGATGCTGGGGGCGATCATGGGCCCGGCGGGTTCCTCGGAAAGGCGGCGCACTTTCGGGGCGGTGGCCGCGGGTGTGCTCGTTCTCCTCATCGTCTGGAATTTCATCTACTTCTGGCCGCTCTACACGGGGCAGGCGATTCCCATGGACCAGTGGCGGAACAGGATGTGGCTCGACACCTGGGTGTAGCGGGGTGAGAACGGGGTGAGGGCGCGACCGGCCGGTCGCGCCCTCTACGACCAGGGGGCTACTTGACCTTCTTCGGCTTCTTCGGCTTCTTCACATGGTCTTGAAGGACCACTTGTCCGTTATCGCTTACGGCCGAGGCCGCCTCCATGGCTGCTGGCGCGGCGAGAGCTCCGCAGAGGGCGAAAGCCCCTGCTGCGGTGGCTGCGCGCCTACGGATTACGGCATGCATGGGTATCACCGATCCGGCTGTAGGGCCACACTTCCATCATTCGCCGCATGCGAGTGGCGGGCAACGGGGCCCCCGGCATGTCGCGCCCCAGCCGGGCGGTGAGGGGTGGGCCCGGGAGACCGTTCCGAGCCTCTACCAGGGGCTCCGACACCATGATCACGGCGCAGAGACGGCCCAGCAGCTAGCTGCCGTACGGCCCGACCGGCGGAACAGGACGTGGCTCGACACCCGGGTGCGGCGGGTGAGAACGGGGTGAGGGCGCGGCCGGCCGGTCGCGCCCTCGCGGCTTCCCGGAGCTCTCGTCACACGGACACGGCCAGCTCGTAGCCGCCGCTCGACATGTCGTCGCACAGGGCCCGGCAGGCGCCGAGCAGTTCGGCGAACTCGGGCTTGCTCTGCCACTCCTTCATCGCCGCCGGATCCCGCCAGGAGGAGAAGGACACGAAGTGGCGCGGCTCGTTCAGGTCACGGATGAGCCGCGCGGAGAGGAAGCCGTCATTGGCCTCCTTGGTCCAGGTGAGGAAGGCCCTCCAACGGTCGACGAACTCATCGGCATCGCCCTCGGAGACCTGCCAGTTTCCAGAAGCCCAGTACGTGCTGTCCTCGGACACGGCACACCACCTCGGCTCGGTAGGGGCCCCTCTTCTCAGACTAGGGCCTGCCCGCGCGGGGCGCCCCGGCGTCGCGGACACGGGCGTCTCGGCAAACCGACGCCCCGGTCGCTTTCCGGTAACGACCGTCGCAGGTGTCACTCCTGCCGCTTAGGCTGCCGGGAGGCCACACCTGGGGAGGGAGGCGCAGCCATGCGCAGTGGTGCCAAGGTCGCGATCGTCGGCGGGGTGTTCGTCGTCGTGGCGAGCGGGATCGGATACGGGGGCTACAACCTCTGGAACGGGATCACGGGCGGTTCGGGCGGCACGACCGGCATGTCCGGCGCCGACGGCAAGAGGACCGGGCCGGTCACCTCGGAAGAGGTGACGTCGACCGCGAAGGACTTCCTGGCGGCCTGGGCCGCCGGCGAGGCGGACCGGGCGGCGCAGCTGACGAACAACCCGGTCGACGCCGGGCCGGCCCTGGCCGGCTTCCGCGAGGAGGCCAGGGTCTCCGCCGTCACCATCACGCCGGGCGCGGCGACCGGATCGGGCACGTCGGTGCCGTTCACGGTGAAGGCGACCGTCACGTACCAGGGCGTCTCCAAGCCGTGGACGTACGCCTCGGAACTGACCGTGGTGCGCGGCCTCACGACCGGCCGGGCGCTGGTCGACTGGAAGCCGACGGTGCTGCACCCGAAGCTGACGACGAAGACGGCGACGCTCCGCACGGGCGGCGCGAAGACCGGCGAGATCCAGGCCGTGGACCGCAAGGGCCGGGTCCTGACGGCCGAGAGGTACCCGTCGCTCGGGCCGGTCCTGGCCCAGCTGCGCGAGCGGTACGGCTCGACGACGGGCGGCAGGCCGGGCGTCGAGGTCTACGTCGACCCGGGCGTGCAGGGTGTCCCCGACACGACGCTGCTCACCCTCGCCAAGGGCGAGCCGGGCCGGCTGCAGACGACGATCGACGCCGACGTGCAGGCGGCGGCCGAGAAGGCGGTGGCGCGCCACGGCACGGCGTCCGTGGTGGCGGTCCAGCCGTCGACGGGGGCGGTGCGGGCGGTGGCGAACAGCTCGCCGAACGGGTTCAACGCGGCGTTCGAGGGCAAGAAGATGCCCGGTTCGACGATGAAGATCGTGACGGCGGCGCTGCTCCTCGAGAAGGGGCTGGTGAAGGCGGACCAGGTGGCCGAGTGCCCGCCCACCGCCACGTACTACAGCCGGACGATCGGGAACCTGGAGGGCTTCTCGATGAACGGAGCGACCTTCGGGAAGAGCTTCGCGCGCTCCTGCAACACGGCCTTCATCAAGAAGATCGACGACGTGAAGGAGACCGAAGGCGACGACTTCGGACTCGCCAGGGAGGCCAAGGAGGTCTTCGGCATCGGCCTGGAGTGGAAGACCGGCATCCTTTCGGTCGACGGCTCGGTGCCCGAGGCGACGGGCGGCGCGGCCGCGGAGCAGTACATAGGCCAGGGCACGGTCCAGATGAACCCGCTGAATATGGCCTCGATCACCGCGACGGCGAAGGCCGGCGTCTTCAGGCAGCCGTACCTGGTGGCGGCGGACGTCGACAACCGCACCTTCGCGACGGCGGAGCGGAAGCTGCCGACGCAGGTGGCGAAGCAGCTGCGCGACATGATGCGGCTGACGGCGACGGCGAGTTACGGCACGGCCACGGAAGCCATGGCCTCCGTGGGCGGCGACAAGGGCGCGAAGACCGGATCGGCGGAGGTCGACGGGCAGGGGGTGTCCGACTCGTGGTTCACGGGCTTCTCGGACGACCTCGCCGCGGCGGCGTTCGTGGAGAGCGCGGGCCACGGGGCGACGGCGGCCGGCCCGGTGGTGGCACAGGTGCTGAAGGCGGGGTAGCGGCGCCGTAACCCACTCGCGTGCCTCGTACACGTACCGCTAGCGTGCGGTGGCATGACGACCTCACACGCCGATGCCCATCCCCAGTTCGCCGCGGCCCTGAAGGAGTTGGGCCTCGACGTCGAGGTCCGGAGCTTCCCGGACGAGACGCGGACCGCGCAGCAGGCCGCCGAGGCCATCGGCTGCGAGGTCGCGGAGATCGTGAAGTCGCTGGTGTTCGCGGCGGACGGGGTGCCCGTGCTCGTCCTGATGGACGGCTCCTCCCGGGTGGACGTGGAGCGGGTACGGCAGGAGCTGGGCGCCGGGGCGGTCACGCGCGCCGACGCCCGGGTCGTGCGGGAGACGACGGGGTACGCGATCGGCGGCGTGCCGCCGTTCGGGCACCGCACCCGCACCCGGGTGCTCGCGGACCGCGGGCTGCTCGACCACGAGGTGGTGTGGGCGGCGGCCGGCACCCCGCACAGCGTGTTCGCGCTGGACCCGAAGGCGCTGATCGCCCACGCGGGCGGCACGCTGGTGGACGTCCGCGAGCGCTCGGCGTGACGCCGCTGGTCGCGACGGCGGTGCTGCTCGCCGCCGTGACGCACGCGAGCTGGAACGCGATCGCCGCGCGCATCCGCGACCAGCTGCTCTCCTTCACCCTGATATCCGGCGGCGGCGCCCTCATCGGCGCCGTCGGCGTGTGCTTCACCCCGCTGCCCGCCGCCGGTGCGTGGCCGTACCTGATCGCCTCGGCGCTCCTCCACATCGCGTACTACGCCCTGCTGATGAAGTCCTTCGAGCTCGGCGACTTCGGGCAGATGTACCCGATCGCGCGGGGCACGGCGCCGCTGGTGGTGACCCTGCTCGCCGCGGTCTTCGTCGGCGAGGTCCCCGACGCCGGGCAGCTCGCGGGCGTCGCGGTCGCCAGCGCGGGCCTCACCGGCCTGGCCTTGTGGGGCATCCGCGGCAAGGGCGCGCGCCCGCACTGGCCGGCGCTGCTCGCCGCCGGGGCGACCGGTCTGTCGATCGCCGCGTACACGGTCGTCGACGGCGTCGGTGTGCGCGCCTCCGGCACGCCGCTCGGCTACATCGGCTGGCTGATGCTCCTGCAGGGCCTGGCCGTCCCGGCGTACGCGCTGTACCGGCGCCGTGGCCGCCTGGCCGCCGAACTCCGCCCGTACGCCGCCCGCGGCCTCCTCGGCGCCGCCATGTCGGTCGCCGCCTACGCCCTGGTCCTCTGGGCCCAGACCAGGGCACCCCTCGCCCCGATCGCCGCCCTCCGCGAGTCCTCGATCATCGTGGGCGCCGCGATCGGCGCCCTCCTGTTCAAGGAACGCTTCGGCGGCCCCCGGGTCGCCGCGGCGGGCCTGATGGTGGTGGGCATCGGGCTGATGCTGTACGCGAGTTAGAGGAGGAAGGGGAGACATGACCGCATCCGTACGGACCCGGGTCTCGGCGTACGCCGTCGTCGTGGAGGACGGCCGGCTGCTGCTGGTGCGGCTGGCGGCCTCGTCGCCGGTGTTCGCGCCCGGCCTGTGGCACCTGCCGGGCGGCGGGATCGATCCGGGCGAGCAGCCGGAGGAGGCGCTGGCCCGCGAACTGCGCGAGGAGACCGGGCTGGAGCCGGCAACGGCCCGGCTCCGGGACGCGCGGACGTACGACGTCGAACGGGGCGGAGTGCGCTGGCAGTTGACCGGCCTGTTCTACGCCGTCGAGCTGAGGACGGCCGGAGCGCCGACGGTCGCCGAGGCGGACGGGGCCACGGACGCGGTGCGGTGGCTGCCGCTCGCGGAACTGGACCCCGCCACGCTGTCCCCGGCCGCGGCGGACGCCCTGCGCCTGCTCGCGCCCGCTCTATGATCACGGCAGGGACGGGGCTCGTAGCGCAGAGGTCGTCGCGCCTTCATGGCATGTGGGAGGACACCGGTTCGAATCCGGTCGGCCCCGTCCCGCCTCTCGCCCCGGGGCCGGGCGCCCAGTGCCCGGCACCGCTCCCGTACCCGACGCGCGGTGAGCAGCCCGAGCGGTCGCCGTCGGTCACAGTGACGCGCGCACCGCTCGTATCAGGGACTGGGCGCGTGGGTCCGCCGTGACCGTCTTGCGCATGCCGTTCGTGACGTAGCCGAAGGAGACGCCGGCTTCCGGGTCGGCGAAGCCGAGGGAGCCGCCGCGGCCCGGGTGGCCGAAGGAGGTGGGGCCGAGGAGCGGGGAGGCCGGGCCGTGGAGCATGTGGCCCAGGCCGAAGCGGGTGCCGACCACGAGGACCTGGTCGGGGCCCGCGGACTCCTCGGTGCGGGCCAGGGTGAGGGTCGCGGGGGCGAAGAGGCGGGGGCCGCCGTCGACGGGGCCCAGGGTCGCGGCGTAGAAGCGGGCGAGGGCGCGTGCGGTGGCGACACCGGCGGAGCCGGGGAGTTCGGCGGCCCGGTACACCGGGTCGTTCTCGTCGGGCTTCGGCTCGATCACGCCGAACGCGCGGCGGGTGAGGGACCGCGGGTCCTGGTAGGCGGCGACGACGGACGGCTTGGGGCGGAGCCGGAGCGCCGGGCTGTCCGGCGGTTCGATCTCCTCGACCGGGCCGAGCCGGCCGACCCGCCGGCTCTCGTCGTCCGGCAGGCCTATCCACAGGTCCAGGCCCAGCGGGCGGGCGATCTCCTCGGCGACCCAGCGGCCGATGGTGCGGCCGGTGACCCGGTGGACCAGGCCGGACAGCAGCCAGCTGAAGGTGTGGGCGTGGTAGCCGTGGGCGGTGCCGGGCTCCCAGGCGGGGGCCTGGGCGGCGATCGCGCTCATGGCGGTGTCCAGGTCGACCGCCTCGGCGAGGGTCAGCGGGCGGTCGAGGACCGGCACGCCCGCCCGGTGGGCGAGCAGCTGCCGTACGGTCACCCGCTCCTTGCCCGCCGCCTTGAACTCCGGCCAGTACGTGGCGACCGGCGCGTCCAGGTCGAGCTGGCCGCGCTGGTGGAGGAGGAGGGGTACGGCCGCGGCGACGCCCTTCGTGGCCGAGCGGACGACCTGGGCCGTGTCGACCGCCCAGGGGGCGTCCCCGTCCCCTTCCCCGCTGTGGGCGTCCCTCGTGCCCGCCCACAGGTCGACGACCTTGGTGCCGTCCCGGTAGACGGCGACCGCCGCGCCCCGCTCCCCGCGCTGCTCGAAGTTCCGCAGGAACGCGTCCCTGACCGGCTCGAATCCCGCCGCCACCGTGCCCCGGACGTCCACCTGAACCCACGCTTCCTCTCGTACGACCGAACCGCTCCCATGGTGCAACGTGGGTCCGGCACCGCCGATTCCGGGGGTCTCAGGCGACGGAGGCCGGCACGAAGCCGTACGGCAGCTCCAGGCGGTGGCGGGCCATGAGCTCCTCGTCGGCGAGGATGTCGGCGGTCCGCCCGTCGGCGGCGATCACGCCCTCGCTGAGGATCACCGAGCGCGGGCAGAGCTCCAGGGCGTACGGCAGGTCGTGGGTGACCATGAGGACGGTGACGTCCAGGGAGCGCAGGATGTCCGCGAGCTCGCGCCGGGAGGCCGGGTCGAGGTTGGAGGACGGCTCGTCGAGGACCAGGATCTCCGGCTCCATGGCGAGCACGGTCGCCACGGCCACCCGGCGCCGCTGCCCGAAGGACAGATGGTGCGGCGGCCGGTCGGCGAACTCCTCCATGCCGACCCGGGCGAGGGCCTTGCGGACCACGGCCTCCAGTTCGGCGCCCCGCACGCCGGCCGCCGCCGGGCCGAAGGCCACGTCCTCGCGGACGGTCGGCATGAACAGCTGGTCGTCCGGGTCCTGGAAGACGATGCCGACCCGGCGCCTGATCTCTGCGAGGTGCTTCTTGCCGACCGGGAGGCCGGCGACGGTGACGCCGCCCGCGCCGCCGGTGAGGATGCCGTTGAGGTGGAGCACGAGGGTGGTCTTGCCGGCGCCGTTGGGGCCGAGCAGCGCGACGCGCTCGCCGCGCCCGACGGTGAGGTTCACGCCGAAGAGGGCCTGGTGGCCGTCGGGGTACGCGTAGGCGAGGCCGCGTACGTCCAGCGAGGGGTGCTCGGTCACGGGCTGCTCGGCCGTCACGGGGTGCTCGGTCGTCACGGGCTGCTCGGTCATGCGGTCCACGGTCACAGAGTCCATCCCAGGAGGCAGATGAGGAGGGCGGCCGCGGGCAGGGCGGCGGCCTGACGCCATTGGGCCGTCGTCGCGGTCACCTCGTCGATGACCGGCATGGAGCCGGTGTAGCCGCGGCTGACCATGGCGAGGTGCACCCGCTCCCCGCGCTCGTACGAGCGGATGAAGAGGGCTCCGGCGGACTTGGCGAGGACGCCCCAGTGCCGTACGCCCTTCGCCTCGAAGCCGCGCGAGCGCCGGGCGATCGACATGCGCCGCATCTCGTCCGTGATGACGTCGCCGTAGCGGATCATGAAGGAGGCGATCTGGACGAGCAGCGGCGGCAGCCTGAGCCGCTGGAGGCCGAGGAGCAGTTCGCGCAGTTCGGTGGTGGCGGCGAGCAGCACGGACGCGGCGACGCCGAGGGTGCCCTTGGCGAGGACGTTCCACGCGCCCCACAGCCCGGGGACGGAGAGCGACACGCCGAGGACGGTCGTCTGCTCGCCGGGCACCACGAAGGGCATGAGCAGCGCGAAGGCGACGAACGGGATCTCGATGAGCAGGCGCTTCAGCAGGAAGCCGGCCGGTACGCGGGCCCGGGCGGCGACGGCGCCGAGCAGGACCGCGTAGAGGGCGAAGGCCCACATCGCCTCGCGCGGCGTGGCGACCACCACGACGACGAAGGCGAGGACGGCGGCGAGTTTGGTGTGCGGCGGCAGGGTGTGGAGCGGCGAGTGCCCCTGCCGGTAGAGCTTGTGCGCGTGCCCCGCCCCCATGTCAGACCCGCGCGCCGGTCTCGTGCCGCCTGCGGCGTACGGCCCAGAAGGCGCCGGTGCCGACGGCGAGGGTCGCGCCCACGCCGATGACGCCGGCCAGGCCGCCGGAGAGGCGGGCGTCGTCGACGTCCTTGACGCCGTAGTCGGCGAGCGGGGAGTCGGCGGCGGCGTGCGGCCGTACCTTCGCGTCGATGCCCTTGTCGGCGGCGACCTTCTCCAGGCCGTCGGGGCTGGCGGAGGCGTAGAAGGAGACGAAGCCGGCGAGGACGAGCGCGGTGACGACACCGCCGATCCACAGCTTCCTCGGGGAGCGGGCGGGCACGGCCGCGGGGGTCGCGGGCGCCGCGTCGACGAGCTCGCCGTCCACGCGCAGCTTGAGCGGCGTGGTCAGGCCGCGGGCGCCGTACACCAGGTCCGGGCGGACGGCGACGACCGCGCCGACGGTGAGCATGGTGATGACGGCCTCGCCGATGCCGATGAGGGTGTGGACGCCGACCATGGCGGCGAGGACCTTGCCGATCGGCACGTCGGTGGTGCCGCCGATCGCGTAGATCGCGGTGAAGGCGGTGGCGGCGGCCGGTACGGAGACCAGCGCGGCGACGAACGAGGCCACGGTCACCGAGCGGCGCGTACGCGGCAGCACGAGGACGAGGCCGCGGAAGAGGGCGTAGGCGACGAGGACGGTCACCACGCCCATGACGGTGATGTTCACGCCGAGCGCGGTCAGGCCGCCGTCGGCGAAGAGGATGCCCTGCATGAGCAGGACGACGGCTATGCACAGGACGCCGGTGTACGGCCCGACGAGGATCGCCGCGAGCGCGCCGCCCAGGAGGTGTCCGCTGGTGCCTGCCGCGACGGGGAAGTTGAGCATCTGCACGGCGAAGATGAAGGCGGCGACGAGACCGGCCAGCGGCGCCGTCCGCTCTCCCCCGTGGCCTTCGGCACGGGAGGTGCCCCCCAGCTCCTTGCGCGCTCCGCGCAGGCTCACGGCTACGGCGCCGGCGGCGACGATGCCGGCGGCGGCCGATACGGGAGCGTTGATGAATCCGTCGGGTACATGCACGTCCCGAATGATAAGGCGCTCCTGCGAACCGTTTGCAAGAGCGCTCAGGGGTCAGGAGGAGAGCGAGGAGTCCTCGCCTGCCCGGGCGTACGCCTGGAAATAGTGGGACATTAGGGACTAACAACGCGAATGAGTGTGAGGAGTCGTCCGATGCCCCGCGCCGCTGATGACCACCAAGTCCGCCCGGTCCGCGCGATCGAGGACCACGCCCGAGGCCGGATCATCAGCGACGCCCCGCTCTCGCGCCCGGTGCCGGTGGCCCTCCGCTTCGACCCCGGCTTCCAGCCCGCGACCGTACGCTTCGTCTTCCCCGGCAACGTCGAGTGGTCGTTCCCGCGCACCCTCCTGGAGACCGGGCTGCGCGCGCCCGCCCGGCGCGGCGACATAGGCGTGTGGCCGTGCGGCCGGGTCCAGACGGTGGTGGAGTTCCACACGGACGACGGGGTCGCGGTCGTCCAGTTCGACACCACCGCCCTGCTCCGCTTCCTCAGGCACACGTACGCCGTCGGCGCGCCGATGTCGGCACGCTGACGGCGTACGCGCCGCGTCGGCTCCCCGTCCCCACAGGTTCCGGCGCGGTCCGGGGCGCGCCGCCCGCTCACGCGGCGGCCCCGGAGTCTCACGGGATCAGACGGAGACCAGTTCCCGGTCCTCGTCCTTGCCTCCGTCCTTGCCCCTGCCCGTGCCGTTGCCCGCGCCCTCGTCCTGCGCGCCGGCCAGGCCCTCGCCCTCGACGTCCACGTTGGGCAGCACGCGGCCGAGCCACTTCGGCAGCCACCAGGCCTTGTGGCCGAGCAGCGCGAGCACGGCCGGCACGATCGCCATGCGGACGACGAACGCGTCGAACAGGACGGCGACGGCCAGGCCGAAGCCGATCATCTTCACCATCTGCTCGCTGGAGCCGATGAAGCCCGAGAAGACCGCGATCATGATCACCGCGGCGGCGGTGACCACCCGGGCGCCGTGACGGAAGCCGGTGACGATCGCCTCGCCGGGGCGCGCGCCGTGGACGTACGCCTCGCGCATCCGGGTGACCAGGAAGACCTCGTAGTCCATCGCGAGGCCGAAGACGACACCCACCATGAAGATCGGCATCATCGACATGATCGGGCCGGTCTGCTCGACGCCGAACAGGCCGCCGAGCCAGCCCCACTGGAAGACCGCGACGACCGCGCCGAGGGCGGCGACCACGGAGAGCAGGAAGCCGAGGGCCGCCTTGAGCGGGACCAGGACCGAGCGGAAGACCACCATGAGCAGCAGGAAGGCGAGTCCGACGACCAGCGCCAGGTAGGGCAGCAGCGCGTCGTTCATCTTCTGCGAGAAGTCGATGTTCATCGCGGTGGCGCCGGTGACCAGGACGTCGTCGCCGGTCGCGCCGCGGATGTCGTGGACGAGCTCCTCGGTCTCCACGGAGGACGGGCGGTCCTTCGGGATCACGGTGATCATCGCGGTGTCGCCGGCCTTGTTCGGGGTCGGCGGGGTGACGGCGGCCCAGCCCTCCAGGCCCTTGATCGTGGAGACGGTCTTGTCGGCGGCGGCCTTGTCGCCGTCGACGACCACGAGCAGCGGGCCGTTGAAGCCGGGGCCGAAGCCGTCGGACAGCAGGTCGTAGGCGCGGCGCTCGGTGGCCGAGACGGGCTTCACGCCGTCGTCCGGCAGGCCCATCTCGAGGGACGCGGCCGGTACGGCGACGGCGCCGAGACCGAGGACGCCGACGAGGAGGACCATCACGGGGCGGCGGATGACGAAGCGGGCCCAGCGGGTGCCGGCGTTCGGCTTGTCCTCCGCGTCCTTCTTCTGCCCCTTGCGCTCCTTGCGGGCCACGACCTTGTCGCCGGCGAAGCCGAGCAGGGCGGGGATGAGGGTGAGCGCGATCAGTACGGCGATGACGACGGTGCCGGCGGCGGCGAAGCCCATCTTGGTGAGCATCGGGATGTTGACGACGGCGAGGCCGACGAGCGCGATGACCACGGTGAGGCCGGCGAAGACCACGGCGGAGCCGGCGGTGCCGGCCGCGCGCCCGGCGGCCTCCTCCTTCTCACGGCCCTCGGCGAGCTCCGCGCGGTAACGGGAGACGATGAAGAGGGCGTAGTCGATGCCGACCGCGAGGCCGATCATCATCGCGAGGGTGGAGGTGGTGGTGCCGAGGTCGAGGACGTTGGCGAGGGCGGTGATCGTCGAGATGCCGATGCCGACACCGATGATCGCGGTGAGCAGCGGCAGTCCGGCGGCGACGAGCGAGCCGAAGGTGATGACGAGCACGACTCCCGCGATGACGACGCCGATGATCTCGCCCGCACCCTGTTCCGGCATGCTCTGCAGGGCGTCGCCACCGATCTCGACGGTCAGGCCCTGGCCCTGTGCGTCGCGCCCGGTCTTCTTGAGCGCGTCTCGGGTCTCGTCGCTCAGCTCCATCGCGTTGACCTTGTACGCGACGGAGACGTACGCGGTCGAGCCGTCGCGGGAGACGGCCTGCGCGGTGTACGGGTCGGTGACGCGGGCGATCTGGTCGGAGCCGGACTTCAGCTCGGCGACGGTCTTGGCGACCTTGGCCTTGTTGGCGGGGTCCTGCATGCTCTGGCCGGCCGGGGCCTTGAAGACCACGCGGGCGGTGGCGCCGTCGGCGCTGCCGCCGGGGAAGCGCTGTTCGAGCAGGTCGAAGGCGCGCTGTGCCTCGGTGCCGGGGATGGAGAAGGAGCTGGAGGTCGCGGCGGGCGCGGTGGCGGCGCCGACTCCGGCGAGCGCGAGGAGCGCCACCCACAGCAGGGCGACGAGCCGTCGGCGCCGGAAGGCGGAGCGGCCGAGCTTGTAGAGGAACGTGGCCACGGGGGCGTACTCCCGGTGTTGAGTGGGACAGGGCATGGGGAGCCGGCCCGACGGCGTGAGCGGTGCGACGTCAGGTGGTGCGGGAAGTGCGGGACCGCGGGGTGCGGTGGGTCAGGCGCCGAGTGAGGGGAGCACGACGGCGTCGACGTAGCTGCTGAGGAAGGCGTTGTCCACCGGCTGGTCGTCGATCAGCGGGCGGGCGATGAACGCTCCGATCAGCATGTGCGGGACGAGCTTGAGCGCCGGGTTGCCGGCGTCGACCTCACCCCGCCGTACTGCTCGGCGCAGCACCTCGTCGAGGCCGGTCATCTCGGGTTCGATGAGCAGCTCGCGCAGTGCCTGGAGCAGTTCGGGGTTGTCGTGGACGGCATGGGCCAGGCCCCGCATCAGCGCGGAGTCCTTCTCCATCTGGCAGTCGTCGGTCCGCTCCAGCATCACCCGGAAGTCGCCGCGCAGGCTGCCGGTGTCGATCTCGGCGAGCGAGACCGGCTTGTTGTGGCGCAGCGCCTTGGCGACGAGTTCGGGCTTGCTCCCCCACTGGCGGTAGAGGGTGGCCTTGCTGGACCGGGTGCGGGCGGCGACGGCGTCCATGGTGAGGGCGTCGTAACCGACCTCGCGGAGGAGTTCGAGCACGGCTTCGTACAGCTCGGCCTCCCGCTCCGGGGTGAGCCTGCTGCGCGCCATGCCTGACCTCCGTACCGAACGAAACGGTTTCGTACACCACGACGATACCCACGGATCTAGCGAAACGAAACCGTTTCGTACGTGTCCTGGGCCACAGTCCCCGGCGGACTCCATCACTTCTGTACTGGCGTACGAGTTGCCGCACCCCCTCTGCGCGGAAAGCATGAGGAGGTGAGTGACGACGTCGCGTATCTCCGCTTCCCGCACCTCCACGGCGAGCTGCTCTGCTTCGCGGCCGAGGACGACCTGTGGATCGCCCCCCTCGCGCCCGAGGGCGGCCGGCCCGGCCGCGCCTGGCGGATCACCGCCGACCGGACCCGGGTCGGGCACCCGCGCTTCTCGCCGGACGGACGGCACATCGCCTACACGAGCTGGCGCAGCCTCGACCCCGAGATCCATCTCGCGCCCGTGGACGGCGGGCCCTCCCGGCGGCTCACCTACTGGGGCTCCACGGACACCCGGGTCTGCGGCTGGTCGCCGCCCGACAAGGACGGCCGGTCCGACATCCTCGCCGTCTCCTCGCACGGCCAGCCCTTCTCGTACTTCTCCTGGGCCTACACCGTGCCCACCGACGGCTCCCCCGGCGGCCGGATGCCCTGGGGCCCGGTCTCCCACATCGCCGTCGCCGACCTCGACGACGACACGGGAGACGCCGAGGGCTCCGGGCACGACACCTCCGGCGCGCACCGGCGCACCCTGCTCCTCACCGGCACCCCGCCGCACGAACCCGCCTCCTGGAAGCGCTACCGGGGCGGCGCCATGGGCCGGCTGTGGCTGCACGGCGAACGGCTGCTCCCCGACATCGGCGGCCACCTGGACGCACCCATGTTCGTCGAGGCACCGGCCGGCGAGGGCAGGGCCGGCGGCGGGACCAGGATCGCCTTCCTCTCCGACCACGAGGGCATCGGCAACCTCTACTCCTGCCTCCCCGACGGCACCGACCTGCGCCGCCACACCGACCACGACGAGTTCTACGCCCGCAACGCCTCCAGCGACGGCCGCCGGGTGGTCTACCAGTGCGCGGGCGATCTGTGGATCGTCGACGAACTGACCGCCGACTCCAAGCCCCGCCGCCTCGACGTCCGCCTCGGCGGCCCGCGCACCGGCCGGCGCCCCTACCAGGTGCCCGCCGCCCACCACGTGGACGCCCTGTCCGTCGACGAGACCGGCCGGGCCAGCGCCGTCACGGTGCGCGGCAGCCTCTACTGGCTGACCCACCGCGACGGCCCCGCCCGCACCATCACCGACACCCCCGGCGTCCGCGTCCGGCTCCCCGAGATGCTCGGCAGCGGCGGCCAGGTCGCCTACGTCACCGACGCCGACGGCGAGGACGCCGTCGAGATCGCCTACCTGCCCCGGGCCACCGGCGACCGCGAACCGCGCCGACTGGCCTCGGGCGAACTCGGCCGCGTCGAGGAACTGGTCTCCGACCCGGACGGCGAACGCCTCGCCATCGCCTCCAGCGACGGCCGGCTCCTCCTGATCGACGTCACCGAGGAGTCGAACGGAGAGGTCACCGAACTGATCCGGTCCGACAACGGGCCCGTCCGCGACCTCGCCTTCTCCCCCGACGGCAGCTGGCTCACCTGGTCCCACCCGGGCATCGGCCGCTCGCTGCGCTCCATCAAGATGGCCCGCATCTCCGGCCCCGGCGCCCGCGACGTCGTGGACGTCACCAACGGCCGCTTCGAGGACGAGAACCCGGTCTTCACCCGCGACGGCCGCTATCTCGCCTTCCTCTCCTGGCGGGGCTTCGACCCCGTGTACGACGTGCACACCGGCGACCTCTCCTTCCCGCTGGGCTGCCGCCCCTATCTCGTACCGCTCTCCTCCGCGACCCCCTCTCCCTTCGCGTTGCTTCCCGACGGGCGGCCCGCCGCCGGCGGCATGGACCCCGCCGACGAGGAGGCGGGCTCCGGCGACGGCACGGTCACCGTCGAGATCGAGGGACTCCCCGACCGGGTCACGCCCTTCCCCGTGACCGCCTCCAAGTACTCCGCCCTCCACCCGGTGGCCGGCGGCGGACTGGTGTGGCTGCGCTGGCCGATCTCCGGCGCGCTCGGCGAGACCTTCGCCAACCCCAACGATCCCTCCCCCCGGCCCACGCTGGAGCACTACAACATCACCAAGGCCCGCAAGACCGAACTCGTCGACCACCTCGACTCTTTCGCGGTCAGCGGCGACGGCACCCGGCTCGTCGTGGTCGACGAGGGCGACCTGCGCGCCGTCCCCGCCACCGAGACCGGCGACGGCGATTCCACCGTCTACCTCGACCTGCGGCGGATCGTGCACGAGGTCGACCCGGCCGCCGAGTGGCGGCAGGCCTTCGACGAGGCGGGCCGGATCGTCCGCGCCTACTTCTGGGAGCCGGACATGGGCGGCCTCGACTGGACGGCCGTCCTCGACCAGTACCGCCCGCTCGTCGAACGGGTCGCCTCCCCCGACGAGTTCGCCGACCTGCTGCGCGAGGTCATGGGCGAGCTCGGCACCTCCCACGCGTACGTCACCCCCGCCCGGCGCAACGAGGGGCCGCCCCACTACCAGCGCCCCCAGGGCCTGCTCGGCACCAACTTCGTGCACCGCGACGGCGGCTGGGTGGTCAAGCGGATCCTGCCCGGCGACTCCTCCGACTCCAAGGCCCGCTCGCCGCTCGCCGGCACCGGCATCCGCGAGGGCGCCGTCCTCACCCATGTCGACGGCAGGCCCGTCGACCCGGTCGCCGGCCCCTATCCCCTCCTTTCCGGGACCGGTGGCACCACCGTCGAACTCACCTTCACCCCCGCCGAGGGCGAGGGCCGCTCCCGCCGGATCGCCGTCGTGCCCCTCGTCGACGAGCGCCCGCTGCGCTACCAGGACTGGGTGACCAAGCGCCGCGCCGTCGTCCGAGAGGTCAGCGGCGGACGCTGCGGCTACCTCCACATCCCCGACATGGGCGGCTCGGGCTGGGCCCAGTTCAACCGCGACCTGCGGATGGAGGTCTCCCAGCCGGCCCTCATCGTGGACGTCCGCGGCAACGCCGGCGGCCACATCAGCGAGCTGGTGATAGAGAAACTCACCCGCAAGATCCTCGGCTGGGACCTCACCCGGAACGCCCAGCCCGTCAGCTACACCTCCAACGCTCCGCGCGGCCCCATCGTCGCCCTCGCCGACGAGGCCACCTCCTCCGACGGCGACATGATCACCGCCGCCTTCAAACTGCTCCGCCTGGGCCCCGTCGTCGGCCAGCGCACCTGGGGCGGGGTCGTCGGGATGACGGGCCGCCACCGGCTCGGCGACGGCACCCAGATCACGGTCCCGATGAACGCCGCTTGGTTCCCCGAATACGGCTGGTCCATCGAGAACCACGGCGTCGCCCCGGACCTCGAGATCATGCGGACCCCGCTCGACTGGGCCGAGGGCCGGCACGCCCAGCTCGACGACGCCGTCCACGTCGCCCTCGCCCTCCTGGAGGAAAGCCCGCCCGCGAGCCCGCCCGGCTACGAGTCGGTGCCGGACCACTCCCGGCCGAAACTGCCGCCGAGGTCCAGCTCGTAGGCGATGCCCCGCTCGCCGTCCTCGAGCGTCACGCTGCCCACCGCCCCGAACCCGACCCGGGCGAGCACCGCCCGGGACGGCCCGTTGTCGGGGGTCGTGCGGGCGGTCAGCCGGCTCAGCCCGTACTCCTCGCGGGCCCGTATGCACAACTCCCGTACCGTCGCGGTCGCCAGGCCGCGCCCCGCGGCCTTCTCCGCCACCCGGTAGCCCAGTTCGGCGGTGCCGGACTCCTGGTCGACGTCGATCAGGTTGAACCGCCCGAGTATCTCCCCGTCGCCGGTCACCAGCACGTGGAAGAGGATGGTCCCGGTCTCCTGCTCGTCGAGCAGGGCCCGGTGCCGGGCGGCGAACCCGGCGTCCTCGAAATACGCGTCCCCGCGGTCGGGCACGGACGCCGCGAAAAAGGCCCGGTTCTCCCGCTCGAAGGCGAGCAGGGCGGGCGCGTGGTCGTTTCGGATGCGCTCAAGTACGGCCTTGGTTACGGACATGGCATCACCGTACGTAACCCCACGACTCCCCGCCCTCGGTTATCCACAGGCCGTACGGTTCTTCATACTTTCCGGCATGCGCGACGGCGCACCCGGCGTTCCGGCATGCGCGAAGGCGCACCCGGCGTCCCGGGTGCGCCTTCCTCACAGAACGGCGTCAGGCGTCGTAGTCCATGTCGAGCCGGTCCTGCTCGGCTTCGTGCCGGCCGCGCTCCGACCGCTCCGGCCGGTCCGGCCGCTCGGCCGGCCGGCCCGACCGCTCCTGCGTGCGCTCCTTGGCCTGGCTGGCGCGCTGGGACGCTTCGTCCTTCTTCGACCTCAGCGAGTCCTTCGCCTGCTGCGCCTTGTTCTGCATCTCGTTCTTGATGCCCATGCGGATTCACTCCTAGAAGGGTGTGAGGGGTGCGGGGCGGGTTTGCCCCTTGGGCACGATCAGACTGACACGACCGGACACACCACGCATTTCGATCACACACGGACAGTCACCACGCGGCCGTCACCACGCTGTCGCCCGCACTCGACCGCCCCGCCCCTCGCCTTCACTCCGCCCTCGTTCCGCCCTCCCCCCCGTCAGACCCGCTCCCCGCGCGCCTGCTCGTCCGCCGCCCCGCCGGCGCCCACGAGCCCCTTGGAGACCGACCCGAGCCTGGGCTCGAAGCGCCGCATCTCCCGCTGCCCGACAGCGGCGATGATCCCCGGCAGATAGCCACGGCTCGACTGCATCCCGCGCAGCCACCACTGCGCGTACACATGGGCCGAGCGCCGCTCGATGCCCGCGACGATCCGGTCGACGGCCGGACCGAGGGGGTACGTGCGGTTGGACGGCCACGGCAGCCGCGCCCGCAGCTCGCGCATGACGTCGTCCTGGTCCGCGCCCCGCACCATGTCGGTGTCGGTCCAGGAGAGGTAGCCGACGCCGACCTTGACGCCCTTGTAGGCGACCTCGGCGCGCAGACTGTGTGCGAAGGCCTCGACACCGGACTTGGACGCGCAGTACGCGGTCATCATCGGCGCCGGCGTCATCGCGGCCAGCGAGGCGATCTGCAGGAAGTAGCCGCGGGACTCCATGAGGACGGGCAGGAACGCGCGCGCCGTGACGGCACCGCCGATCAGGTTGACCTCGATGACCCGCCGCCAGGCGACCGGGTCGGAGTCGACGAACGGACCGCCCGCCGCGACACCGGCGTTGGCGACCACGATGTCGACCTTGCCGAACCGCTCCTTCACCTCGGTCGCGACCTTCGCCATCGCTTCGTGGTCGGTGACGTCGGCATGCCACCAGTCCGCCTCCGTGTGGAGCCGGCCGGCGACCTCCTTCAGGAGCTCCGGCTCCAGGCCGACCAGCGCGATCTTCGCCCCGCGCGCGGAGAGCTTGCGGGCGAGGAGTTCGCCGACGCCGCGGGCTCCTCCGGTGACGACCGCCACCTGTCCTTCCAGGCTCACCCTGCTCATGCCTCTGCCTCCTCCTTCACAGTCTGCGCCTGCCCGGAGAGGTTCTCCCTGGGCTGGTTCACCCCTGGCTGGTTCTCCCCGGACAGTCGGTTCTCTCCGGACGGTCGGTTCTCTCCGGACAGTCGGCTTTCCCCGGGCAGTCGGCTTTCCCCGGGCCGGTCCTCCCCGGGATGCTGCTTCGCGCCCAGGTAGGTGAGCGTCAGTTCGCGGATCTGCGCGGTGACGGCCTCGGGAGCCTCCACCGGCGTCATGTGCCCCATGCCGGCCAGTTCGACGAGGCCGGTGCAGTGTGGCAGGGCGCCCGCCATCGCCCGCGAGTGGCGGGCGGGGGTCAGCCGGTCGGCGGTGCCGACGAGCACGGCGACGGGCAGCCGCAACTCCCGTACGCCCACTTCCAGATCGAGCCCCGCGAGGACCTGCGACCAGCCGTACCGCGCCCCGCGCGGGCAGGCGTGCACGATGCGGGCGCAGGCGTCCACCCGCTCGGGCGCCGAACCTGCGCCCATCGTCGCGTACCTGAGGATCCGCTTCGAGACCGGAGTCACCGGTCCGAGCGGCGCCTTCGACCCGAGGACCGCGCGGGTGAGCCGGGTCCGCAGCCGGCCCGGCCCGAGCGGTACGACGAGGGCCTCGTCCGTCAGCCGCGAGGGCCCGGTCGAACAGAGCAGCGCGGCGGCGGCGTGCTGCCGGAACAGCGGCCGCCGGGCCGCGGCCATGATCGTCATGCCGCCCATGGAGTGCCCCGCCACCACGGCCCGCTCGCCGGGTCCGAGGACGGCGCCGAGCACGGCCTCCAGGTCGTCGGCGAGCGCCTCCGTCGAGTAGCCCTTGCCCGCCGGGTCGGGGACCGGCGAACCGCCGTGCCCGCGCTGGTCGTACGCGATGACCCGGTGGTCGGTGGCCAGGTCCCGTATCTGCGCGTCCCAGAAACGGGTCGAGCAGGTCCAGCCGTGGGCCAGGACCACGGCGGGCGCGCCCTCGGGGCCGTAGACCTCGACGTGGACCGACGAGCCGTCGGCGGAGGTCACGGTCATGTCGTGGCGGTTCACCGGACGGTCTCCTTCTTCCGGGAGGTACGACGGGTTGCCGCGGAGGCCGGCTGCGGCTTCTCCGGGGTGCGCAGCACCTCGTACTCGGACAGGTCGACGGTCCGCGTCTCGCGCCGGAACTCGCCGGTCGTGCCCGGCCACAGGGTGGTGTTGCGGCCGTTGGCGTCGAGGTACCAGCTCTCGCAGCCGCCCGCCTTCCACACCGTCCGCTCCATCCGGGACTGCACGCGGCGGTTCCAGGCGTTGACGGCGGAGGGCCGGGCGGCGAGGGCCGCGCGTCCGCCGGGACCGGCGGGAGTGAGCAGGTCGAGCTGCCGCAGGTAGTCGGCCATGTAGTTCAGCTGGGACTCGATCATGAGGATCATGGAGGAGTTCCCGAGGCCCGTGTTGGGTCCGATGATCGTCATCCAGTTGGGGAAGCCGGCCGCGGTCGCGCCGCGCAGCGACTCCATGCCCGTCTTCCAGTGCTCGGCGAGCGACCGGCCGTCGGCGCCGATGACGCGCGGGGCGATCGGCATGTCGGTGACGTGGAAGCCGGTGCCGAAGATGATCGCGTCGACCTCGGCCTCGGTGCCGTCCGCGGCGACCACGACGTTGCCCCTGACCTCCTTCAGGCCGGAGGCGACGACGTCGACGTTGGGCTGCGCGAGGGCCGGGTAGTACGTGTTGGAGAGCAGGATGCGCTTGCAGCCGAGGCGGTACGAGGGCGTCAGCCTGGCCCGCAGCGCCGGGTCCTTCACCGCACGCGCGATGTTGGCCTTGGCGAGCCGCTCGACCAGGCCGAGCTCGTCGGGCCGCTTGGTGAACGCGCTGACCTGGAGCTCCCGGATGCCCCACAGGATGCCGCGGCGCGCGGCCGCGGTGAACGGCAGCCGCCGGTGCAGCCAGCGCTCGGGTGCGCTGATGGCGCGGTCCATGCGCGGCATGACCCACGGGGGCGTGCGCTGGAAGAGGGTGAGCCTGCCGACCTTCGGCTGGATGGACGGCACGATCTGGATGGCGGAGGCGCCGGTGCCGACCATGGCGACGCGCTTGCCGGTGAGGTCGTAGTCGTGGTCCCAGCGGGCCGAGTGGAAGACCTTGCCGGTGAAGCCGGCGAGTCCCGGGATGTCGGGGATCCTGGGGTCGGAGAGCGGCCCGGTGGCGGAGACGACCACGTCGGCGGAGAAGGTGCCGCTGCTGGTCTCGATGTCCCAGCGCAGTTCGTCCTCGTTCCAGGCCATCCTCGTGACCTCGTGGTTCAGGCGCAGGTGCGGCCGGAGCCCGAAGGTGTCGGTGACGTGCTCCAGATACGCGCGGATGTGGCGCTGACCGGAGAAGGTGCGCGGCCAGTCGGGGTTGGGCGCGAAGGAGAACGAGTAGAGGTGGGACGGGACGTCACAGGCGCAGCCCGGGTAGCTGTTGTCGCGCCAGGTGCCGCCCACGGAGTCGGCCCGCTCCAGGACGACGAAGTCGGTGATCCCCTCGCGGCGCAGCCGGACGGCGGCTCCGAGCCCGCCGAATCCCGATCCGATCACCGCCACCCGTACGTGCTCGTGCTTCGCCATGCCGCCTCCCGTGCGCCCGGCCAAGATTCCGCCAGCAATCACTGGCACAGTCAGGACTGTAGAGCAGCCGCATACCGAGCGGTAGGGGTAAGGCCGGGGAAAGTTACCGGCGGTACAACATAGGCTGGCGAACGTGGCAGAGCGATCGGGAGACCAGACGGACACCACCGCGCCGACGCGGACGACGAGGCCGGACGACGCGACGGGGACGGAGGCGGCGAACGCGGCCGGGCCGGGGACGCTCGCGGCGGGGACTGGGACGGGGACGGCGGACACGGCTGGGACCGGGGCGCACGCGGCGGCGACGGGGACGGCGGACACCGCTGGGACCGGGGCGCACGCGGCGGCGACGGGGACGGCGGACACCGCTGGGACCGGGGCGCACGCGGCGGGGGCGCGCGGACCGGCCGGCGGGGCCGCGCCCCGCGAGTACCGCATGGCCGACCTCGCCGCCGCGGCCGGCATCACCGTCCGCACGCTCCGGTTCTACCGCGAGCGCGGACTCATCCCGCCGCCCCGCCGTGAGGGCCGGATCGCCTGGTACGACGAGCGGCACCTGGCCCGGCTCCGCACCATCTCCGCCCTCCTGGAGCGCGGCCACACCCTGAACGGCATCGCCGACCTCACCACCGCCTTCGAGTCCGGCCGGAACGTCGGCGAGGTCCTGGAACTGGGCGCTCCCACCGAGGAGGAGCCCGTCCGCCTCACCCCAGAGGAACTCGCCGACCACTTCGCGGGCGAGGTCACCCCGGAGAACCTCGCCGCCGCACTCGACCTCGGCTACCTCGCCACCGACGGCGAGGACATCGTCCACGTCAGCCGCCGCCTGCTCGACGTCTCCTCCGCGCTCGTGCGCGAGGGCGTCCCGCTGGCCGCCGTCCTGGAGGCGGGCGGCCGGGTCCGCGAGCACGCGGAGGCGCTCGCGGAACTCTTCACCGAACTCCTCGGCAAGTACACCGACGCGAAGGACGTCCAGCGGCTGCGCCCGCTGGCGAAGAGCGTGGTGGAGGCGGAACTCTCCCTGGCGCTGGACCGCCGGCTGCGCGAGCGCTCGTAAGGGCGGGCCCGCCCCCCTCCCTTGCGCCTCACCACCCGGCCTCGCGCCTCACAACCAGCTGAACGGTTCTTCAAAGGTTCTTCATCACCTCGCTCCTACGGTCGGGGCCGACCCGAGGTGAGGAGCGGAAGAACCCATGACGACGAACCGGGCGAGGACGAGCCGGGCAAAGGCAATCCGGGCACGGGCGAACCGGGCAAGGACGAACCGGGCGCTGATGGCCCTGGCGGCTTCGGTCACGGCGTTCGCGTTGACCGGCTGCGGGAGCGGCGGTGACGGCGGCGCCGAGGTGCCATCGGCGGGCGGGACCACGTCGCCGCCCGGTACGACGGCCGGCCAGAGCGGCGCCGGGGGCGTCGGCGGCGACCAGGCCGAGATCGCCGCGTACGTGGCGGCGAAGCGCAAGTGGGTCACCTGCATGCGCGAGCAGGGCTTCGACTATCCCGATCCCGGCCCGCTCGGCCAGGTCGAGATCGACGGCGACACCAACCGGGCGCGGAAGAAGGACCCGAAGTTCATCCCCGCCACGGAGAAGTGCAAGGAGTTCAACGTGACGGTGCCGGCGGCCGTCGAGAAGGCCATGCGGCCCAGGCTGACGCCCGAACAGATCAAGACCGCCCGCGAGTTCGCCGACTGCATGCAGAAGAACGGCGCTCCCGACTTCCCCGATCCCGACGCCGACGGCTACCAGCCGGGCAACAACAAGGGCACTTCGGACTGGGACCCGACGACGGCGGCCGCCAAGCGCGCCGGCCGCCTCTGCGGGGCGCGGTTCCACGGCGACCCGGTCGAGCCGGGCCCGGGCAAGGGCTGAGCATGAGCGAGACGCGACCGCCCCGCGGCAGCCGCGGCAGCCGCTCCCGCCGCGCCCTGCTCCTCGTGACCGCCGCCCTGGTCGTCGCGGCGACCGTCACGGTCGGCCGGCTGGGCCTCGGGGGCGACCCGGCCGAAAGTGCCGGCGCTCCTCCCCGCGAGGGTTCCACCGTACGCGTCACCCGGACGACGCTGACCGAACGCACGTCGCTCGAAGGCCGGTTGGGCTACGGCGCGGAGACACCGCTGCCCGTCAAGGCGACCGGCACGGTCACCTGGCTTCCGGCACCTGGCACGACGGTCCAGCGCGGCGAGGAACTGCTGCGGGTGGACGACCGGCCCGTGGTGCTGCTGTACGGGGCTCTGCCGATGTACCGGGACCTGGGCCTCACGGCGGCCGACGCGACGGCCGACACAACGGAGGGCCGACGCCCCGACGCCGACGCCGACACGGGCACGGGCACCGGCACCGGCACCGGCACGGGCGGCGGCACCGGCACGGGCACAGCCCCGGGCGGCGGCACCGGACCCAAGGGCGGCGGCACGCCGTCCGCCCCGCCCCCCTCCCAGCCTCCGTCCCCGTCCTCCTCCCCCTCCCGCGAGATGCGCGGCACGGACGTCCTGCAGTTCGAGACGAACCTCGCCACGCTCGGCTACACCGGCTTCACGGTGGACAGCACCTTCACCGCCGGCACCGCCCGTGCGGTGAAGCGCTGGCAGAAGTCGCTCGGCCTTCCCCAGACCGGCACGGTCGGCGTCGGCGACGTCGTCTACTCCGCCGGCGCGATACGGACGGGCAAGGCGGGCGTCCGGCTCGGCGCGGCGGTCTCCGAGAACGTCCTCACCCACACCGGGACGGCACGCAAGGCGGTCGTCGACACGTCCGCCCAGGAGGCCTCCTGGGCCGTACGCGGCACACAGGTCACGGTCGAACTGCCCGACGGACGCACGGTACGGGGCAAGGTGGCGAGCGTGGGCACCGAGGCGACCGAGCCCGAGGGCGGGGGCGGCGGGGGCGAGAACGACGGGGCGCCGACGGTCCCGGTGACCGTCACCATCGAGGACCAGCAGGCCCTCGGGCGCCTGGAGAGCGGGCCCGTCACCGTCACGTACGTGGGGCGGGAACGCAGGGACGTCCTGACCGTTCCGGTCTCCGCGCTGGTCGCGCTCGCGGAGGGCGGCCACGGCCTGGAGACCGCGGACGGCACCTTCGTCCCCGTGAAGACGGGGCTCTTCGCCGACGGCGACGTGGAGATCAGCGGGCCCGCGGTCCGCGAGGGGCTCGAAGTAAGGATTCCGCGGTGAGCGCCGGAAACCCGGCGGGGAGGCTCCCCGCCGCGGAGCCCCACGCGGTCGCGGAGCCCCACGCGGTCGCGAAGCCCGTCGCGGCCGCGAAGCCCGACGCGGCCGCGAAGCCCGACGTCGTCGTGGAGTTCGACGCCGTCACCAAGACGTACGCGGGCGGGGTGACGGCGGTCCGGGACGTCAGCCTGACCGTGGGCAGGGGCGAACTCGTCGCGATCGTCGGCCCGTCCGGCTCGGGCAAGTCCAGCATGCTCAACCTGATGGGCAGTCTGGACCGGCCGACCACGGGCCGGGTCCTGATCGACGGCCACGACGTGGCGGACCTGTCGGACCGTGAGGTCTCGGCGCTGCGCGCCACCCGGATCGGCTTCGTCTTCCAGCAGTTCCACCTCGCGGTCGGCGTACCGGTCCTGGACTCCGTCGCGGACGGACTGCTCTACGCGGGCGTCCCGGCGCGCCGCCGCCGCGCCGCCGCCGCGGCCGCCCTGCGCCGGGTCGGCCTCGCCCACCGCACCCACCACCTGCCCCACCAGCTCTCCGGCGGCGAACGCCAGCGCGTGGCGGTAGCCAGGGCCGTGGTCGGCGAGCCGGCTGTCCTGCTGGCCGACGAGCCGACCGGAAACCTGGACTCGGCCTCCGGCGCGGCCGTCCTGGCCCTGCTGCGCGAACTCCACGCGGCCGGCACCACGGTCGTGGTCATCACGCACGACCGCGAGATCGCCGCCGCGCTGCCCCGCCGGATCGAGATGCGCGACGGCCACGTGATCGCCGACACCCACGTCCCAGGGGGCACCGACACCCCCACCCATACCGACACCCCCACCCACACCCACACCCACACCCACACCCACACCCACACCGACACCGACACCGACACCGACACCGACACCGACACCACAGTGATCACGACGACCGGGACCCCACGGTGACGCACGACGACGACAACGCCCCGCCCGCGACGCGATACCGAGCCCGCCGCACCGCCGCTTCCCGCTCCCGCTCCCGCCGCCCCCCGAGGCTCCGCGCCGCGCGCCTCCGGCCGGCCGATGTCGTACGGCTCGGTGGCACGGGACTGCGCACGCGCCCCCTGCGCGTGTTCCTGTCCGCGCTGGGCATCGCCATCGGTGTCGCCGCCATGATCGCGGTGGTCGGCATCTCCGGCTCCGGTCAGGCCGAGGTCGACCGACGGCTCGACGCCCTCGGCACCAACCTCCTCCGGGTCGCGCCCGGCAAGTCCCTCACCGGCGGCGACTCCCGGCTGCCCCGCGAGGCCGTGCCCATGATCGACCGCATCCCGCCGGTGCGGCAGGTCTCCGCCACGGGCACGGTCTCGGCCCACGTCTACCGCAACGAGCGGATCGCCACGGGCCGCACCGGCTCCCTGACCGTCCTGGCGACCCGGACCGACCTGCTCCCGGCCGTCGGGGCGCGGCTCCACGGGGGCCGTTGGCTGGACGCGACGACAGAGCGCTATCCGGCGGTCGTCCTCGGGGCCACGGCCGCCCAGCGGCTCGACGTCCACACCCCGGGGACCAAGCTCTGGCTCGGCGGCCGGTGGTTCTCGCTGATCGGCGTGCTCGATCCCGTACCGCTCGCGCCGGAGCTCGACGGCGCGGCGCTCGTCGGCTGGGAGGCGGCGCGGACGTACCTCCGGTTCGACGGTCATCCCTCGACCGTGTACGTACGGGCGGACGACCACAGGATCGCGGCCGTACGCTCGGTCCTCGCGGCCACCGCCAACCCGGGCAGACCGGGCGAGGTCCAGGTCTCCCGGCCCTCCGACGCGCTCGCGGCCCGCGAGGCCACCGAGTCGGCGCTGACCGGGCTGCTGCTCGGCCTGGGCGGGGTCGCCCTGCTCGTCGGCGGCGTCGGAGTCGGCAACACCATGGTCATCTCGGTCCTGGAACGCCGCCCGGAGATCGGCCTGCGCCGTGCCCTCGGCGCGACGAAGGCGCAGGTCCGGCTCCAGTTCGTCACCGAGTCGCTGCTGCTCTCCTTCCTCGGCGGCCTCGCCGGTACGGTGCTCGGCACCCTGATCACCGGTGCGTACGCCCTCTCCCGGGGCTGGCCGACGGTGGTGCCGTTGTGGGCGAGCACCGCGGGCATCGCCTCGACGCTGGTCATCGGCATGCTCGCCGGCCTCTATCCGGCGGTACGGGCAAGCCGCCTGTCCCCGACGGAGGCCCTGGCCGGAACCTGAGCGACCGGGGCAACCCGGGCGGCGCGAGCGCCGGCGGCGGCCGGCCGGAGCCGGCGGGAACGTCACTCGGCGCCGGCCGCTTGCAACCCGCCGCGCGCATCCGCCCCGCCCGGCGCATCCATCACCCCCGACGCATCCGCCACGCCCGGCGTATCAGGCACGCGCGGGCGCATCCGGCGCGCCCGCGCCCCTCTCCCGTACCGGCAGCGTGACGGTGAAGACCGTGCCCACGCCCACCTCGCTCTCCGCCTCGATCGCGCCGTGGTGGTCGGCCACGATCTGGCGGGCGATGGAGAGGCCGAGGCCGCTGCCGCCGGTGGCGCGGCCGCGGGCCGTGTCGGCGCGCCAGAAGCGGTCGAAGAGGTGCGGGAGATCGGCCGCGGCGATGCCGGTGCCGGTGTCCCGTACCGAGATCCGTGCGAGCTCGCCGCCGCCTTCGGCCACCTCGATCCGCACGGTGCCGCCCGGCGCGGTGTGCCGGACGGCGTTCGCGACCAGGTTGCTGAGCGCCTGCCGCAGCCGCCCGGGGTCGCCGTGCACCCGGACCGGTACGGGCGGCACGGCCGCCGCGAGCTCCACGCCTGCCGCCGCGGCCAGCGCGCTGTGCGCCGTACGGCAGGACTCGGCGAGGTCCCGGGCGTCGAGGTCCTCGCGGTGGTAGACGAGGGCACCCGCCTCCGCGAGGGCCAGGTCCTGGAGGTCGTCGACGATCCGCTGCTGGAGCAGCACCTCCTCGTGGAGGGAGTCGAGGAGCTCCGCGTCGGCCTCCAGAACGCCGTCGCGCAGGGCCTCCAGATAGCCGCGCAGATTGGCGAGCGGCGTGCGCAGCTCGTGGGCGATGTCGCCGACGAGCCGCCGCTGGCGTTCCTCGCTGGCCTGGAGGGAGTCGGCCATGCGGTTGAAGGAGCGGCCGAGCTCGCCGATCTCGTCCCTGCCGTGCGCGGGCACCCGCCGCGCCAGATCGCCCTCGCCGAGTCCGCGGGAGGCGGCGGTGAGCGCGCGCACCGGCCGCAGCACGGTCCGGCTGAGCAGCAGCGCGCCCGCCACGGCCGCCGCGGCGACCCCGGCGGCGACGGCGATGCTCGGGCCGACGGCGAGGGACCGCCCCGCGTCGTCGAGTGCGCCGAGCCGTACGGTGAGGGGCTGCGGAGCGACCTTGGCGGTCCGCTCGGCGAACATCCGCCGCAGACAGGCCTCGCGGCCGGCGCCCTCCTCGCGGCCGCAGGCGGCGGCGATGGCGTCGGAGTCGGCTCGCAGCGCGTCGCTCGATCCGGCCGCCGCCCGGGAGCAGGCGCGGGCACCGGCCGCACCGCTCTCCCCGGGTCCGGCGTCCTCGTAGAGCGGGATGCCGAGCCCTCCGGTGCGGACGGTGACGGCCCGGCCGGCCCGGGTCAGGCAGGCCGCGTAGGTCACGCTCCGCGCGTACTCGTCGATGGCCGAGACGGTCATCTTCGGCAGGGAGGGCCCGAAGCCGCCCGGGGGAAAGGCGAGTTCGGGCCGGGGGTCCACGAGGAGCGGCGCCGCCGTGCCGCCCGCGCGCGGCGCGCGGCCGAGGAGGGCGTCGGAGTCGGCGAGCTGGGTGCCGCCCGCGTCGCTGATCCGGATCCGCTGGCCGGTGTCGCGGGCGAGGTCACGGACGGTGCCGCCGACGCCGTCCCAGGTGCCGTGGGACTCGGCGTACCGGCGCAGCCCGTCGGTGATCCGGGTGACGTCGAGCCGGTCGGCGGCGGCGGACTCCCGGGCCTGTCGGGTGACCTGGGCGAGCGTCAGCCAGGCGGTGGCGGCGGTGGCGGCCACGACGAGGAGGAGGACGAGTGCGAACACCCGGACCCGAAAGCTCACGCGCCCTCCCGCCGGACCACGCCCGCCCCGCCCGCCCCTGCACCGTCAGCCCCCTGCGCCGCGCCCGGCCTCCCGGCCGCGCCCGCCCCGCCCGCCCCGCCTGCCCCGCCGCCCGCGTCGGCTCCCGCCTCCCCGTCGGCGATGCGGTAGCCCCGCCCGTACACGGTCTCCAGGAGGCGCGGGCTGCCCGGGGCGGCGGCTTCCAGCTTCCGGCGGAGGTTCATCACGTGGGCGTCGACGGTCCGCTCCAGGACGTCCCGGTCGAGACCGAAGACCCGCTCGATGATCTGCGCGCGGGTGAAGACCCGGCCCGGCTCGCGGGTCAGCGCCTCCAGGATCGCGAACTCCTTCGCGGTGAGCGCCACCGGCCGTCCGGCGACCCGTACCTCGAAGCGCGCCGTGTCGAGCTCCAGCTGACCGGCCCGCAGCAGCTCGGGCGCGGCGGCCGCCCGCGAGGTGGTCCGCGAGCGGCGGAGCAGCGCGCGGACCCGGGCGGCGAGCTCGCGCGGGCTGTAGGGCTTGGTGAGGTAGTCGTCCGCGCCGAGGTCGAGGCCGAGGAGCATGTCCTCCTCGGTGCTGCGGGCGGTGAGCAGCAGAATCGGTACCTCGGAGCCCTCGGCCCGCAGGATGCGGCACACGTCGAGCCCGTCGACGTACGGCAGCATCACGTCGAGGACGAGGAGGTCCGGCCGCGTGGCACGCGCCTTGTCGAGCGCGGCCCGGCCGTCGGCGACGACCTGGACCGCGTTCCCCTCCCGTTCCAGATAGATCCGGACCAGCCGGGACTGTTTCTCGTCGTCCTCGGCGACCAGAATCCGCGCGTTCACCCTCGTGCCCCCCCTTGGTGCGACCCCGGTTCGATGGGAACCCGGCTGGAAAGCGGCCGGAAGAAGCGGCCCAGGGCCTACGGCCATGATCCGCCGGACAGGCCCTGGGCGGTGTCTAGAGCGCGTAGACCGCCGTGACCGGCGCGTGGTCGCTCCACCGCTCCGCGTGGGTGGCCGCCCGCTCGACGTACGCCTTGACGGCCTTCGCGGCGAGCCCGGGCGTGGCGACCTGGTAGTCGATGCGCCAGCCGCTGTCGTTGTCGAAGGCGCGGCCGCGGTAGGACCACCAGGAGTAGGGGCCCTCCTGGTCGGGGTGAAGGGCGCGGACGACGTCCACGTAACCGCCGTCGCCCTCGTCGAAGACCCGGCTCAGCCAGGCCCGCTCCTCCGGCAGGAAGCCGGCGTTCTTCTGGTTGGCCTTCCAGTTCTTCAGGTCGGCCTCGCGGTGGGCGATGTTCCAGTCGCCGCAGACGACGACCTCGCGGCCGTCGGCGGCGGCGCGCTCCTTGAGCTCCTTCAGGTACGGCAGGAAGGCGTCCATGAAGCGGATCTTCTCGTCCTGCCGCTCGGTGCCGACCTCGCCCGAGGGCAGGTAGAGGCTGGCGACGGTGACGCCGGGCAGGTCGGCCTCGACGTACCGCCCGCCGGCGTCGAACTCCGCGACGCCGAAGCCGATCCGCACCGCGTCGGGCTCACGCCGGGTGTAGAGCGAGACCCCCGCGCGGCCCTTGGCGGCGGCGGGCGCGTGGGCGGTGAACCAGCCCGCCGGGGCGCGGACCTCGGCGGGCAGCTGCGCCTCCTCGGCGCGCACTTCCTGCAGGCAGACCACATCGGCGGAGGTCCCGGCCAGCCATTCGACGAAGCCCTTCTTGGCGGCGGCTCGGAGACCATTGACATTCGCGGACGTCACAGTGAGCATCCCGGGAGAATACCGACACCGGACGTCGGCACCCGCCTGACACTTCGCATAGATGTACGATTTCCCGCATGGATATACGCACCAGTTCCTTCGACCACCCGGACGCGGTCAAGCTCAACGACGCCGTGCAGCTGGAGTACGCCGAGCGCTACGCGGATGACGACGGCGACGGTGAGGGCGATCTCACACCCCTCGACGCGTCGATGTTCGTCCCGCCGCTGGGCCTCTACCTCCTCGCGTACGACCGGCAGGACCGGCCCGTCGCGTCGGGCGGCTGGCGCACGCAGGACGCGAACGACGAGGGCTACGCGGACGGCGACGCGGAGCTGAAGCGCATGTACGTGGTCCCCGAGGCCCGCGGCCTGGGGCTGGCGCGCCGCATCCTGGCCGCCCTGGAGGCCGACGCCCGCGCGGCCGGCCGCACCCGCATGGTCCTGGAGACCGGCACCGCCCAGCCGGAGGCCATCGCGCTCTACACCTCCAGCGGCTACGAGCCGTGCGCGAAGTTCGGCTACTACCGCGACTACCCGAACAGCCGCTGCTTCGCGAAGCCGCTGTAGGTCCGGTCGCCCGGAGCGCGAAATGGCGATGACGCGCTCCTGACAAATTCTTCCGGCTCTGGCACGCTGCCCACGCACGAGCACGTCGATCCGCACCGTTCTCATCCCCCACCTGCCTCGGCAGAAGGAGACATGCGTGAGACGCCATCGCTTCGCCACAGCCGTCCTGTTGACCGCCGGCGCCCTGTTCGCCGGCGGGCTGGCCACGACGGGGGCCGCACAGGCGGCCGGCAACACCGGCCACTCGTTCACCGCCGCGCAGCAGCGCGACGCCGCCGCCTTCTGGATCCCGGACCGGATGCGGTCGGCGACACCGCTGGACCTGAAGACCACTCCCGGCGCCCTGCGCCAGGTCCCCCGCGCGGCCACCCCGACGACGATCGCGCCGACCACGAGCACCGCGACCGGCGCGGCCGCGTCGGCCGTCACACCCACCGCGTTCCCGCAGGCGGGCGGGGCGTGGGCGGGCGGCGGCGCGGTGGTGAAGACCTCCGGCCGGGTCTTCTTCACCTTCCAGGGCCGTACGGCCTCCTGCTCCGGCAACGCGGTCACCAGCCAGAACGCCAGCACCGTCATCACCGCCGGCCACTGCGTGAAGTACCAGGGCGCCTGGCACACCAACTGGGTCTTCGTCCCGGCGTACGACAACGGCAGCGCGCCCTACGGCCAGTGGACGGCCACCAAGACGCTCACCACCCCGCAGTGGGAGGCGAGCGAGGACATCAACTACGACGTCGGCGCCGCGGTCGTCGCCCCGCTGAACGGCCGGACCCTCACGTCGGTCACCGGCGCGCAGGGCATCCAGTTCAACGGCGGCTACAACAAGGCGATGTACGCCTTCGGCTTCCCGGCGGCCTCACCGTACGACGGCACGAAGCTGATCTACTGCGCGGGCAACTCCTCGAAGGACTTCCTGTTCTCCCAGGACCACTCGCTCGCCTGCAACATGACGGGCGGCTCCAGCGGCGGCCCCTGGTTCACGTCCTTCAACGAGACCACCGGCACCGGCCTGCAGTCCTCGGTGAACAGCTTCGGCTACACCTTCCTGCCCAACCGCATGTTCGGCCCGTACTTCGGCACGGACGCCCAGAACCTCTACAACAAGGCTCAGACGTCCTGACCTTCGGGCCGCGCGCAGAAGCGGAGATCCCGTAAGGCGAAGATCCCGCGAAAGCGAAGATGCCGCGAAAAGCGAAGATCCCGTCCGATCTTTCGATCGGACGGGATCTCCGTCGTCTGTGGACCTGAGGGGATTCGAACCCCTGACCCCCTCGATGCGAACGAGGTGCGCTACCGGACTGCGCCACAGGCCCCTGCGACGTGTGAAACATTAGCATCCCGACCGGCGTACGAGGAAATCCGTTCCTCCGCAGGTCAGCGACCTCTGCTTCCGGCAGGCGGCCGGGCGGGTGGCCCGGCCGCCGACCGGTCACTCGTTGGCCGCGCGGGGGCGGTCGTCGTCCGCGTACTGGTCGAAGAGCGGCGTGCGGCCGTGGTCGCGGCGGCCGCGCGGCGGCGTGGTGCGCTGGCGCGGGGCCGGCGCGGGGGCCGGGACCGGGTCGGCCGCCGTGGACGAGCGGGCCGAGCTCCAGGTCTCCGGGTCCGTGACGTCGACGCCGCCCGAGGCGCGCGGGGCGACCGGCGCGGTGACGTACGTGGGGAGCGGGACCGGGACCGGGTCCCAGCTGTCGCCGCGGGCCGGGCCGCGCTCGCGCTGCTGGTCGACCCACTCCGCGTGGTCCGTCTGCTCCACCAGCGCCCGGCGGTCGGCCTCCTGCGGGGAGACGGACGGCTCGGCGGGCCGGTCCTGCGCGGGTTCCGGCTCGGGCGTCGGGGCCGGGCGGCGGCTCTCGCGCAGCCGGGCCGCGGCGGCCTCCGCGTTGCGCCGGTCCATCACGTACACGAACCGCCGCCGCTCCTGGGCGCGCAGATAGACGATGTACGCGCTGAGGAGCACGGCCGGGACGCCGGGGGCCCACAGGAAGGCGAGGCCGCCGACGGCCGCGACGACGGCGCCGAGCGTGAACGCCAGGAAGAGGATCACGGTGGTGCGCCGCCGCCGGGCGAGGACCTTGGTCCTGCGGGCGCGCTCGGCCGCCGCACCGGCGCCCGCCGCGGCGGCGCCGGCGTGGCGGGCGGAGGCCTGGGGCTTGGCGGCCGGAGCGGAGGCCGAAGCCTGCGCCGGGGCCTTCGCCTGGGCCTGCCCTTGCGCCTGTGCCTGTGCGTGTGCGTGTGCCTGCGCGTGTGCGGACGCCGGGGCGGACGCCTGCGGAGGCGCCTGCGCCGAGGCCGGGGCCTGGGCCGGGTCGGGGACCTCCATGCGGGCTTCCGTCCTGGCCGCGGGCGCGCAGAAGCCCCGGACGTCGACCGAGCTCAGTTGCTCGGTCTCCGCGTCCGGGTCCACGTCGGGCGCCGCGTGGTCCGCCGCACGGTCCCGGTCCCTGAGCTCCCTGGCGTAACGGCGCTCCATGCCCGCCCGTCCGGACAGCAGCCGGATGGCGGTGCTGAAGCGTTCCGTCGGACGGGCCTCGTTCAGCTCGTCCTGCCTGCGGAGCCACATCGGCACCAAGTAGGCGGCCCAGGCCCCGACGATGACTGCGTAGATGAGGCCGCTGCTGCTCACGCCTCACACGGTAGAGGGGTTCGGGTGAGGGCATCGGCCAATTGGCCCGGTGTGTCGCACGATCTGGCTGATATCACTGAACTTTTTTGTGATTGTTCAGATCGATTGGCGCTCAACTGCCGATCAAATTCGAACACTTATGGGAATTACTGGTGCTGCCGACGGGACTGCGCCTGATGCCAGCGACGCAGCAGACCTTCCGGCACCTCTTCCGCCGTGAGCGCGAAGACCAGGTGGTCACGCCAGGCGCCGTCGATGTGGAGGTAACGCGGCCGCAGCCCCTCCTCGCGGAATCCCAATTTCTCCACGACCCGCCGCGAGGGGCCGTTCTCCGGGCGAATGCACACTTCCATCCGGTGCAGTCCGACCGTACGGAAACAGTGGTCGACGGCGAGCGCGACCGCCGTCGGCATCACACCTCGGCCCGCCACGTCACGGTCGACCCAATAACCCACGTGCGCGGAGCACATCGAGCCCCAGGTGACGCCCGCCACCGTCAACTGCCCGACCAGGCGCCCCTGGTACTCGATCACGAACGGCAGCATCCGCCCCGCGTTCGCCTCCGCCCGCAGGTGGCGCACCATCTGACGGTACGTGGGGCGCTGCGTCACCGGCCCGCCCGGGCCAGGCGGCGGAACGGTCGCCTCCCACGGGCGCAGCCAGTCGCGGTTGCGCCGGTTCACCTCGCGCCAGGCCCGCTGGTCGCGCATCTTTATGGGGCGGAGCAGCACGTCGCCGTCCACCAGGACCACGGGCCAGGACGGGATCATGACTCCGGACCCGCTTCCGCCGCGGGTCTCGGGTGGTCACCGCCGCGGATCTGGTCCACGGCATGGATCAGCAACGGCTCCAGGACCGCGAGCCCGTCCCGTACCCCGCCCGTCGAACCGGGCAGGTTGACGATCAGCGTGCCGCGCGCGACGCCCGCGAGGCCGCGCGACAGCGCCGCCGTCGGCACCTTCTCCCGGCCGTACGCGCGGATCGCCTCCGGGATGCCCGGGATCTCCCGGTCCAGGAGTCGCCGGGTGAGCTCGGGCGTCTCGTCGGTGGGCGAGATGCCGGTACCGCCCGTCGTCACGATGGCGTCGTACCCGGCCTCGATTCCGGCCCGGAGGGCCGCCTCGACGGGCGCGCCGTCCGGCACGACCTGCGGCCCGTCCACGGCGAAGCCCATCCCGCGCAGCGCCTCCGCGATCAGCGGACCGCCCTTGTCCTCGTAGACACCGGCGGACGCGCGGTTGGAGGCGGTGACGACGAGCGCGGAGTACGGGGCGGTGAGGGCGGGGCCGCCCACGGCCTCGGGCGCTGCCTGCGCCTCGTGGTCGCGGTGCTCGTGGTGCTCGTGCGCGCCCGCCACCCTGCCCGCGCGGGTCACGACTCGCTCCGCGTCCAGTGGCCGGACTTGCCGCCCGTCTTCTCCTCCACCCGTACGTCGGAGATGACCGCGCCCTTGTCGACCGCCTTGACCATGTCGACGACGGTCAGAGCCGCCACCGACACCGCCGTCAGGGCCTCCATCTCGACACCCGTGCGGTCGGTGGTCTTCACCGTCGCCAGGATCTCGACGGCGTCGTCGGCGACCGTCAGGTCCAGCGTCACGCCCGAGACGGCCAGCGGGTGGCACAGCGGGATCAGGTCGGGGGTCTTCTTCGCGCCCATGATCCCGGCGATGCGGGCGGTGGCCAGCGCGTCGCCCTTGGGCACGCCCTCGCCGCGCAGCAGCTCGATCACGCGCGGCGAGACGAGGACCCGTCCGCTGGCGCGGGCGGTACGGGCGGTGACGTCCTTCGCGGAGACGTCGACCATGCGGGCCGCCCCCGCGTCGTCGATGTGGGTGAGTCCTTGCTGCGTGCTCATGGCCGTGACACTCCCGGTCGCTGTGTGGGACGACACGGTACCCCCACCACCGCCCGTCCACCGGATCAGGACCAGGTGGTGGTCACCCGACCGGTCACCGGACGGGCCGGCCTGCCACCCGCCCGGCGGCCCGGGGCACCGGTGCGTGGCCCGAGGCGACGGCCTCGCCGACTGTGCGCGGCCCGGCGCAGCCCGGCGCAGCCCGAGGTCCCGCCCCGGTCTCACCCGAGGAGCAGCACGTCCAGCTCGGTGCCGGGCTCCACCTCCGTCGCCTCCTCCGGTACGACGAGCAGCGCGTCCGCGTGCGCGAGCGCCGCGATCAGATGCGAGCCCGAACCGCCCACCGGGGCGACCGTGCCCGACTCGGCGTCGTACGTCCCGCGCAGGAACTGGCGCCGCCCGGCCGGCGAGGACAGCGCGCGGTCCGCCTTGAGCACCGCCCGGACCCGGGGCCGCTGGGCGTCGGGCCGGTCACCGAGGCCCATCAGGGCCCGGATGGCGGGCCGTACGAACAGCTCGAAGGAGACGTACGAGGACACCGGGTTGCCCGGCAGCGCGAGCAGCGGGGTGTGCTCGGGGCCGATCATGCCGAAGCCCTGCGGCTTGCCCGGCTGCATCGCCAGCTTGCGGAAGTCGACCTCACCGTCGGCGGTCAGCGCCTCCTTCACCACGTCGTACGCACCGACGCTCACGCCGCCCGTGGTGACGATCAGATCGGCCCGGATCAGCTGGTCCTCGATGGCGGCGCGCAACGACTCGGCGTCGTCGGCGACCGCGCCGACCCGGTAGGCCAGCGCTCCGGCGTCCCGCGCGGCGGCGGCGAGGGCGAAGCTGTTGGAGTCGTAGATCCGGCCCTCGGTCAGCGGCTCGCCGGGCTGGGTGAGCTCGCTGCCGGTGGAGATCACCACCACCCGCGGTCGGGGCCGCACGCGCACGGTGCCGCGGCCGATCGCCGCGAGCAGGCCGATCTGCGGCGGGCCGAGGACCGTGCCGGCCGCGAGCGCCAGCTCTCCGGCCGTGACGTCGCTGCCGCGCGCCCGGACGTGGGCGCGGGCCTCGGCGGGGCGGTGGACGCGGACCTCGCCCTCGGCGCCCTCGGGCGCGGCGCTGGCCGGGCGCATCGTGCCGGCCGCGCCTCCGCCGGTGCCGCCGTCGGTCCATTCGACGGGGACGACGGCCTCGGCGCCGGGCGGCAGCGGGGCGCCGGTCATGATCCTGGCGGCCTGGCCGGGGCCGACCTCGGGCAGGCCGCCGGCCCCGGCGGCGACGTCGCCGATCACGGTCAGGACGGCGGGGAACTCCTCGCTCGCCCCGGCCACGTCGGCGACCCGCACCGCGTACCCGTCCATGGAGCTGTTGTCGAAGGGCGGCAGCGCCACCGGCACCGTGACGTCCTCGACGAGGACGCAGCCCTGGGCGTCGGGCAGTTGCAGCTCGATGGGCTCGAGCGGGGCGACCGCCGCCAGGATGTCGGCCAGGTGCTCGTCGACGGACCACAGGCCCCGGGCCGGACCCGCGCAGGGGTCGCCGGCCCCCAGGCCGGAGTGGCCGTGGTCGTGACCCTCGGCGTCGCCGTGGCCCCCGCCGTGACCATGGGCGTGGCCATGGCCCTCGTGGGCCGACGGTGCCGTACCGCTGCTGCTCAAGGTGCTACATCTCCTCGCTGACGTAACTGCGGAGCCAGGTCCGGAAGTCCGGCCCCAGATCATCACGTTCGCACGCCAGTCTGACAATGGCACGCAGATAGTCGCCGCGGTCGCCGGTGTCGTAGCGGCGGCCCTTGAAGACGACACCGTGCACCGGCCCGCCGGCCCGCTCGTCCTGGACGAGCTTCTGCAGCGCGTCGGTCAGCTGGATCTCGCCGCCGCGGCCGGGCCCGGTCTCCCGCAGTATCCCGAAGACGGCGGGGTCGAGGACGTACCGGCCGATGATCGCCAGGTTGCTCGGCGCCTCCGACGGCTCCGGCTTCTCCACCAGGCCCGTCACCTTCACGACGTCCGACTCGCCGGTCGGGCCGACCGCCGCACAGCCGTAGAGGTGGATCTGCGAGGGCTCGACCTCCATCAGCGCGATCACGCTGCCGCCGAAGCGCTCGCGGACCTCGACCATGCGGGCCAGCAGCGGGTCGCGCGGGTCGATCAGGTCGTCGCCGAGCAGCACGGCGAAGGGCTGCTCACCGACGTGCGGCGCGGCGCACAGGACCGCGTGGCCGAGGCCGCGGGGATCGCCCTGGCGCACGTAGTGCATGGTCGCCAGGTCGCTGGACTCCTGGACCTTGGCGAGCCGCTCGTCGTCGCCCTTGCGGACGAGGGCCTCCTCCAGCTCGTAGTTGCGGTCGAAGTGGTCCTCGAGCGGGCGCTTGTTGCGGCCGGTGATCATCAGGACGTCGGAGAGCCCGGCGGCGACGGCCTCCTCCACGACGTACTGGATCGCCGGCTTGTCGACGACCGGCAGCATCTCCTTCGGCGTCGCCTTGGTGGCCGGCAGGAACCGGGTGCCGAGACCGGCGGCCGGGATGACAGCCTTTGTGATGGACGGCGTCTGAGTCATGCGGAGCACCCTAGCCGTTCGGTATGGGAAGGAAATGAGGAAAAGCCGAGAAAAAGCTGCGAAAACGCTGCGAGGACACCATGGGAAAGACATGGCTCTCGTGCGGTTTCTCAACTCTCGTACCGCTACCGCCCGATACAAGAGGAATACGAGCCGTTTTGACCGCTGACACGACCGAGGAACCGACCGAGAAGGCGCTCTTGCGCCGCGCCCTGCTCACCGCCCGGGCCGCCCTGGCCGACGAGGACCGGGCGCGATCGGCGCGGCTCCTGGCGGAACACGCGCTGGAGCTCGCCGAGCTGGCGGAGGCGGACACCGTCGCCGCCTATGTGTCGGTGGGGCGCGAGCCGGGCACCCGCGTGCTGCTCGACGCGCTGCGCGAGCGCGGCGTACGGGTCCTGCTGCCGGTTCTGCTGCCCGACAACGATCTGGACTGGGCCGTGTACGAGGGCGCCGAGCGGCTGGTGAAGGCGGGCCGCGGGCTGCTCGAACCGGCCGACGGGCGCCTCGGTCCCGAGGCGGTGTGCGCCGCGGACGCGGTGCTGCTGCCGGGACTCGCGGTCGACGGCCGCGGAATGCGCCTCGGACGCGGCGGCGGTTCGTACGACCGCGTCCTCGCCCGGCTCGCGCGGGCCGGGGCGGATCCGGCGCTGGTGGTGCTCCTGTACGCGAACGAGGTGGTCGCGCAGGTCCCGGAGGAACCGCACGACCACCCCGTCCACGCGGTGGTGACCCCGGAGGGGGTCAGGCGCTTCGCGCGCTGAGGAGCCGGCTACGGCTCCAGCTTGAGGGTGTCCTGGGTGGTGGCCTCGACCGCCCCCTGCCCGTAGGACCAGTCGAGCAGCTCGCCCTTCACCCACTTGTCCGTCTGGTCGGTGTAGTGGCCGTGGAAGGCGTGACCGGAGGCGCCGGTGAGGTTGATCCACCGGGACTTGTCCCAGTCGCCGACGTTGACGACCATCCGCATCGACGGCACCCAGATCACCTCGTAGCCGCCGGCCGCGTTCCAGCCGGTGGCGTCGACGGCTGCCTCACCGCCACCGAGGTTCCACGGGCCGCGGTTGAGCAGCGCCTGCACGAAACCGGGGCCGGCGGTGCCGAGGGTCTGGTTCTTCAGGGTCAGCTGGTGCAGCCGGCCCCAGCTCCAGGTGGAGACGTCCTTGCCGAGCTTGGCGGTCAGCTCCCAGCGGGCGTCCTTCATGGCCTGGGCGAGCAGCTGGTCACGGGTCTCGGTGGCGGCGTTCAGCCGGTCGCCCGGCGTCTTCCACCACTCGCTCTTCTCCTTCTCGAGCAGCGGGCGGACCACCTCGTACCAGCGGTCGCCGCCGTCCGGCTGCGCGGTCTCGGGGTCGCGCTCGCCGCACTCGGGCACCAGCTTGCCCTGCTCGTCGACCGGGCCGGTGGTGTCGACGACGCGCACGTTGATGCACTCGCCCTCGACGCGCAGCTCCTTGGGCAGCTTGTTGCCGAAGGCCAGCTTGAGGACGTTGCGCCAGACCGCGTTGAAGTACGCGGCGGCTGCCGAGTCCGGCTCCTGGGTGTAGTCCCAGCCTTCGAGGAGCTTCTGCGCCTCGCGGACCTGCGGGTCGGCGATGTCGATCTTCAGCAGGAGCGGGTTGAGCAGGGTCGCGATCTCGCTGCGGTTGTCCATCTGCATGGTCTGCATGTCGTCCGGCGAGATCTTGCCGCCGTCCTTGATCTTCGACTCGATGAGGTCGTTGATCCGCTGGCTGCGCGAGCCGTAGCCCCAGTCCCTGGTGAGGAGGTAGGGGTACTTCTTCTCGTCGATCACGGCCTGATTGGCGGTGACGATGTAGCCGCGCTTCGGGTTGTACTCGTAGGGCAGCTCGGCGAGGGGGATGTAGCCCTTCCAGTCGTACGAGGAGTCCCAGCCGGGCGCGGGCAGGGTGCCGTCGTAGTTCGCGGCCTTGCTGCGGACCGGGATCTTGCCGGGCGCCTGGTAGCCGATGTTGCCGGCGGTGTCGGCGTAGACGAGGTTCTGCGACGGGACCTCGAAGTCCTTCGCGGCGGCGCGGAAGGCCTGGAAGTCCTTCGCGCGGTTGAGCTCGAAGACGGCGTCCATCGACTTGCCGGGCTGCAGCGCGGTCCAGCGCAGCGAGACGCCGTACCCGCTGGTGCCGCGGTCGGGTGCGGCGTTGCCGACGGGCGCGGTCTTGCCGACCTTCTCGAGTTCGGTGGAGCGGTCGGAGACCAGCGGGCCGTGTTCGGTGGAGCGGACCTTGATGAGGCGGTCGGCCTCGCCGGCGACCTTGATGGTCTCGTCGCGGGTGATGAACGGCTTGGTCTTGCCGTCCACGACGTAGCCGTCGGTGCCGACCTTCTCCAGGTACAGGTCGGTGACGTCGGCACCGAGGTTCGTGAAGCCCCAGGCGATGGAGTCGTTGTGGCCGATGATCACGCCGGGCGTGCCGGAGAAGGTGTAGCCGGCGACGTCGTAGCGGCAGGTCGCGGAGACGGAGCGGCAGTGCAGGCCCATCTGGTACCAGAGGGACGGCAGCATCGGCGAGAGGTGCGGGTCGTTGGCGAGCAGCGGCTTGCCGGAGGTCGTGTACGCCCCGGAGACCACCCAGGAGTTGGAGCCGATGCCGTTGCCGTTGGGGCCGATGAGGGCCGGGATCTCGTCGAGGGTGTCGGACAGCGCGGCGAGCTGGGACTGGATCCCGCCCTGCGAACCGCCGCCCGCGGTGGCCGTGCCGTCGTCGCCGCTCTTCGCCTGGGCCTTGGGGTCGAACTTGCCGGTGCTCTTGTCGACGGCGCCGCCGTCGACGATCGGCTGGTGCAGCTCGTACGGGTAGCCCGGGTAGAGGTCCTTGATCTGGCCCGGCTCCAGCCGGCCGGCCATCAGGGAGCGGTCGATCTCGTCCTGCATGTTGCCGCGCAGGTCCCAGGCCATCGCCTTGAGCCAGGCCACGGAGTCGACCGGGGTCCAGGGCTCGATCTCGTACTCGTTGGTGAAGGCCAGGGCCGCGTACTCGACGGAGACGTCGGACGGGTCCTTGTCCTTGAGGTAGGCGTTGACGCCCTCGGCGTAGGCCTGCAGGTTCTTCTTGGTCTCCGCCGAGAGGACCTTGTCGTACTCCTGCTGGGCGACCCGGCGCCAGCCCAGCGTGCGCAGGAAGGCGTCCGTGTCGACCTGGCCCCTGCCGAACATCTCGGACAGGCGGCCGGCCGTCATGTGACGGCGGACGTCCATCTCGTAGAAGCGGTCCTGCGCCTGGACGTAGCCCTGCGCGCGGAACAGGTCGGCCTCGCTGTCGGCGTAGATCTGCGGGACGCCGTAGGCGTCGCGCTTGACCTCGACGGGGCCGGAGAGCGCGTCGATCCGGATCGTGCCCGTCGTCTGCGGGAACGAGCCGCGGACGGTGCTGACGCCCCAGTACCCCCCGTACCCGATGCCCGCGAGCAGCGCGAGGACCAGGACGAGGACGATCAGGCGGGCGCGCCGCCCCTTCTTCTTGGCGGGGGGCGCGGTCGTGTTGGAGGGCATCGCTGTCCTTCGAGGGGCAGGGTGGTCCTGGAGTACGGGAGCAACCTTAGGCGCAGCCTCCGGAGGGCCCGGACGCGGTGTCAGGAAGAGGACCGTTCTTAGCCGTACTGGTGTGCGATGCAACACCAAGGAGTCGTCAAGGATGCGTTAAAGATTAGGTAAGGTAACGAAGTACCGGTGCCGGAGGAACGATCGGCCGGCACATGCGAGGGGAAGGAACGGCCACTGACTGTCCACCAGCTCAACGAACTCCTGCTCATCTGCTCGCTCGTGCTGCTCGTCGCCGTCGCGGCGGTGCGCATCTCGTCCCGGAGCGGGCTCCCCAGCCTCCTCCTCTACCTCGGGATCGGGATCGCCATCGGGCAGGACGGCATCGGCAACGTCGCCTTCGACAACGCCGAACTGACCCAGGTGATCGGTTATGCCGCACTTGTGGTGATCCTGGCCGAGGGTGGCCTGGGCACCAAGTGGAAGGAGATCGAACCCGCGTTGCCCGCGGCGGTCATGCTCTCGACCGTCGGCGTCGCGGTGAGCGTGGGCATCACGGCCTCGGCCGCCCATTACCTCGTCGGCCTGGAATGGCGGCAGGCCCTCATCATCGGCGCCGTCGTCTCCTCCACGGACGCCGCCGCCGTCTTCTCCGTCCTGCGCAAGGTGCCGCTGCCGTCCCGCGTCACCGGCGTCCTCGAAGCCGAGTCCGGCTTCAACGACGCCCCCGTCGTCATCCTCGTCGTCGCCTTCTCCACCGTGGGCCCCGTCGACTCCTGGTACCTCCTCGTCGGCAAGATCGCCCTCGAACTCGCCATCGGTGCCGCCGTCGGCCTCGCTGTCGGCTTCGCCGGCGCTTACGGGCTGCGCCACGTCGCCCTGCCGGCCTCCGGCCTCTACCCGATCGCCGTCATGGCCATCGCCGTCGTCGCCTACGCCTCCGGCGCCATGGCCCACGGCTCCGGCTTCCTCGCCGTCTACCTGGCGTCGATGGTGCTCGGCAACGCCAAGCTGCCGCACGCCCCGGCCAACCGGGGCTTCGCCGAGGGCCTCGGCTGGATCGCCCAGATCGGCATGTTCGTCCTGCTCGGCCTGCTCGTCACCCCCCATGAGCTCGTGCACGACTTCTGGCCGGCGATCGTCATCGGCCTGGTCCTCACCGTGATCGCGAGGCCGATGGAGGTCCTCGTCAGCCTCCTCCCCTTCCGCATCCCCTGGCAGGAGCAGGCCCTGATGTCCTGGGCCGGCCTGCGCGGCGCCGTCCCCATCATCCTGGCCACCATCCCGATGGTGTCCGAGATCGAGGGCAGCGAGCGGATCTTCAACATCGTCTTCGTGCTGGTCGTCGTCTACACCCTGGTCCAGGGGCCGACCCTGCCCTGGCTGGCCACGGCCCTGAAGCTCGGCGACCAGGGCGAGGCCGCCGACCTGGGCGTCGAGTCCGCTCCCCTGGAGCGGCTGCGCGGACACCTCCTCTCCGTCTCCGTCCCGGAGGGCTCCAAGATGCACGGCGTCGAGGTCGCCGAGCTCCGCCTGCCCGCCGGAGCCGCCGTCACCCTGGTCGTCCGGGACGAGAAGAGCTTCGTCCCCAGTCCCGCCACCGTGCTGCGGCGCGGCGACGAACTCCTCGTCGTCGCCACCGACCCGGTCCGCGACGCCGCCGAACGCCGGCTCCGCGCCGTCGGCCAGGGCGGAAAGCTGGCCGGCTGGCTCGGCACGGGCGGCGCCACTGCCGCCGCCCCGGACCAGGACCAGACCGGCCTCCGCCGCCCCTTCCGGAAGCCCGGCAAGCGAACATCCGGTTAATCCCAGGCATTAATTCGGGTCGTAGGACGCTTTCCCAGGCGGGAAGACGCCCTTCCCTGTACCATGAAGGCACACTAGATCGAACCAACTCTGCCTGACGCAGAGCTGGCGCGACCGTATGGCGGCCGAGGCGCCCTCCGCAGTGGAGCCCGGTATCTACCGCAGTTCCGCGCAAGAGGACAGCTCTCGGCGACGCCCGCACCACCGTGCACGGCCCGCTACCAGGCGGCAGAAAGGCATGGACCGTGGTGTCCACGGTCGTCTCCGAGAAGCGGCCCGGGTACGGGCAGCTGCTGCGCACACCTGGCGCACTCTCCTTCCTCCTGCCGGGCTTCGCCGCCCGTCAGCCGTTCGCGATGCTGACCATCGGCATCGTCCTGCTCGTCCAGCACACCACCGGCTCCTACGGCACCGCGGGCGCCGTCGCCGCCGTCACCGGTGTCTCCATGGCGCTGTTCGCTCCGCAGAGCGGCAAGCTCGCCGACCGCTTCGGCCAGCGGGCCGTCCTCGTACCCGGTGTACTGATCCACACCGCCTCCGTCTCCCTTCTCGTCGCGCTGGCGCTCGCCGGCGCCCCGCTGTGGGCCCTCTTCCTCGCGGCCATCCCCTCCGGCGCCTCGGTGCCGCAGGTCGGCCCGATGGTCCGCGCCCGGTGGGCCGCCAAGCTGGACGGCACGCCCCTGATGCCGACCGCCGCCGCGTTCGAGTCGGTCACCGACGAGTTCACCTTCGTCGTCGGCCCGGTCCTCGCGACCGCCCTCTGCACCGGCGTGCACCCGGCGGCCGGTCTGATCACCGAAGCCGCGCTCACCCTGGTCGGCGGCCTGTTCTTCGCCGCGCAGCGCCGCACCCAGCCCGCCCACGGCCTGGCCGCCGCGGCCGGCCACGCCGACGGCGAACCGCACCGCTCGGCCCTGTCCATCCCCGGCGTCCGGGTCCTGGTCATCGCCTTCCTCGGCATCGGCTCGGTCTTCGGCGGCATGCAGGTCTCCCTCACCGCCTTCTCCGAGGAGATCGGCAACCCGGGCGCCAACGGCCTGCTGTACGGCGTCTTCGCCGCCGGCAACATGCTCGCCGGCATCGCCATGGGCGCCGTCGCCTGGAAGATCGGCCCGCGCCGTCGTCTGATCCTCGGCTACGCCGGTCTCACCGTCGCCGCCTCCCTTCTGTGGTCCGTCCACTCCGTCCTGCTGCTCGGCGCCCTCGGCCTGGTCGTGGGCCTGTGCATCGCCCCGGCCCTGATCACCGGCTACACGATCGTCGAGACCCTGGTCCCGGCCTCCTCCCGCACCGAGGCCTTCACCTGGCTGACCGGCGCCGTGGCGCTGGGCCAGGCCGCCGCCGTCACCGTCGCCGGCCGGCTCGCCGACGCCCACGGCGCCAGCACCGGATTCCTGGTGCCGATGGCGGGCACGCTGCTCGCCCTCGTCACCCTGGTCG
The DNA here is from genome assembly GCF_042677525.1 of Streptomyces sp. NPDC127114. Classification (NCBI taxonomy): domain Bacteria; kingdom Bacillati; phylum Actinomycetota; class Actinomycetes; order Kitasatosporales; family Streptomycetaceae; genus Streptomyces; species Streptomyces sp. NPDC127114. The sequence continues at coordinate 138,549 of NZ_JBHXTJ010000005.1, read as the reverse complement.
CCCTCCGCTCGCGGCTCCTGCCCCGCACGACGAGCCGGGTCGCGGCACGTGGTATCGGTCACCGAGTTCCCGTGGCGGTGGACTGAACCGGCGGAATACGTCACTATGGATCGTCGTTAGCACTCGATGAGTGTGAGTGCCAGGAGGAAGACAAGTGCCGACCTACCAGTACCAGTGCACCGAGTGCGGCGAGGGCCTCGAGGCGGTGCAGAAGTTCACGGATGACGCTCTGACCGAGTGCCCGAACTGCAAGGGACGCCTCAAGAAGGTGTTCTCCGCGGTGGGCATCGTGTTCAAGGGCTCCGGCTTCTACCGCAACGACAGCCGTGGTGCGTCGTCCAGCAGCTCGCCCGCGTCGTCGAAGACCTCTTCGTCGTCCTCCTCTTCGTCGTCGACGTCTTCCTCGTCCTCCTCGGACGCGAAGCCCGCGGCCACGTCGAGCTCCACGCCGGCGGCCTGACCTCCGTTCCGCTTGTTCTTCCCGGTGCCCCGTCGCCTCGCGCGACGGGGCACCGGCGTATCTCCGGCCACGTCCGACCTGCGCGGCCCGCGACCGAGCCTGCCGGCTGGCCTGCCGCCTGAGCCTGCCGACCGACCTGCCGACCCGAGGTCTGCCGCCTGGGCCTGCGGGCAGGGCTGCAGGACAGGCTTCCGGCACCGGGCATGCAGGGCAGGCGGGGCGGCTAGGGTGACGGCCATGGCGACCCAGACGACTGGCCCGACGGCGGACTCGTACGCGGACATCGGTGTGATCGGCGGCTCCGGGTTCTACTCCTTCCTGGACGATGTGACCGAGGTGTCGGTCGACACCCCGTACGGCAGCCCAAGCGACTCCCTTTTCCTCGGCGAGATCGCCGGTCGGCGGGTGGCCTTCCTGCCCCGGCACGGCCGCGGCCACCACGTGCCGCCGCACCGGATCAACTACCGCGCCAACCTGTGGGCCCTGCGGTCCCTGGGCGTGCGCCAGGTCCTCGGACCCTGTGCGGTCGGCGGACTGCGCGAGGAATACGGGCCTGGCACCCTCGTCGTCCCCGACCAGCTGGTCGACCGGACGAAGGCCCGCGCGCAGACCTACTTCGACGGAGAACCACTGCCGGCGGCCTGGGGCGGTGCCATACCCAACGTGGTCCATGTGACCTTCGCCGACCCCTACTGCCCTGACGGGCGCCGGGTGGCCCTCAAGGCCGCCCGCGGGCGGGGCTGGGAACCGGTCGACGGCGGCACGATGGTCGTCGTCGAGGGCCCCCGCTTCTCCACGCGCGCCGAGTCGCGCTGGCACGCGGCCGCGGGCTGGTCGGTGGTCGGCATGACCGGCCACCCCGAGGCCGTACTCGCCCGGGAACTGGGACTCTGCTACACCTCCCTCGCACTGGTGACGGATCTGGACGCGGGCGCGGAGACCGGGGACGGTGTCTCACACACCGAGGTCCTGCGCGTGTTCGGCGAGAACGTCGGCCGGCTGCGCGACGTGCTCTTCGACGCGGTCGGCGCGCTCCCCGCGACGATCGACCGGGACTGCCTGTGCACGCGGGCCCACGACGGGTGGGACCTGGGGATCGAACTGCCCTGAACCTCGGGGCCGGGGGGGTCGGGGCCGGGTGAGGATCGGCCGCCCGCGAGGACCAGACTGACTCAAGCGTCCCCGACCCCGCCCCACCCCGGCAATCGCTCGCGGGGGTGAGGAAGTTATCCACAATCGCCTGGTTGTCCACAGGCCCGAGCGGGATCGCGTCGGGTGCGGGACGGTGGTCGCGGTTCGCCGGACGGTCCGGTGAACGGCCACGTCACGACAGGCGGTTGCGCGATGACCACGGACTCGAGCCGCACGGACTCCTGCCTTCCCCATACCCGCACCTCGGTGCCGGCGCCCTGCGGTGTTCCCCTCTTCGATCCTCTGCGCGTGCGCGGCGCGAGGCTGCGGCTGCGCCGGGCCCTGCGTCGCAGGCGGCGGGCGCCCGCCACGGTCCTCGCGATGACGGCCGCCGCGCTCGCGGCGGCCGGCGTCGCCGGAGCCGACGACCCGGCCCCGCAGCCGCCTCCGCCGCCGGCGCGCAAGGCGCATCGGCCGGTCGCGGTGCCGCTGGTGTCGGCCCCGGTGCGGATCGCCGACGCGGCGACCGTGCGGCTGCTCAGGCCCGGTGACCGCGTGGACGTGATCGCCGCGGCCAACTCACCGACGGGCGAGGGCGGCGAGGCCCGGGTGGTGGCCTCGGGCGCCCGGGTGGCCGAAGTGCCGAAGCCGGGTGAGACTCGTTCGGACGGTGGGGCCCTGGTCGTCCTGTCCGTTCCACGGTCGACGGCGACGGTTCTCGCCGGGGCGAGCATGACGTCCCAACTGGCGGTGACGCTGTGCTGATTCGTACTGACGGTCTGTCAAGTAACCGTCCCGTGTGTACGGATTGGACGCCTTCGCGCCAGTCACGGCGTAATGGCTCCGCACAGTGCAGCACACGCGACGAAAGGCACCTCGGTGGCCGAGAAGAAGGAAAGCTTGCTGGGAGGCTTCAAGGCCTTCCTGATGCGCGGGAACGTGATCGACCTGGCGGTGGCGGTCGTCATCGGTGCCGCGTTCACCAACATCGTGAACTCGGTTGTCAAGGGCATCATCAACCCGCTCGTGGGTGCTTTCGGCACGAAGGACCTCGAAGGCTACGCGTCCTGCCTCAAGGACCCGTGCCGGGTCGTGAACGGCGAGATGCAGGGCATCCAGATCCAGTGGGGTCTCGTCCTCAGTGCCGTCCTGAGCTTCCTCATCACGGCGGCCGTCGTCTACTTCCTGATGGTCCTGCCCATGGCGAAGATCCTCGCGAAGCGCGCTGCGCACGAGAAGGCGAAGGAAGGCGTCCAGGAGACCCTGGAGGTCAGCGAGCTGGAGGTGCTGAAGGAGATCCGGGACCACCTGGTCTCCCAGCGCGGTCCGGTCGTGAACAACACGGGCGTGGCGTCAGCGCCCAGCGGCGGCAGCGGGGCGCACTCCACCTCCTGACCGGCGGCTCGCGTCGGCGTCAGAGATGGTGCGGCGGCTTCTCGTCGAGGAAGCGCGCGAGGTCGGCGGCGCTGCCGCCGGCCGGAGGCCGCTCGCCCCACCCGCGGTCCGTATCGTCCGCGGACTGCTGGTCCAGTGGATCGTCGAAGATCAGTGCCGGCCTGTGTTCGGGTTCGGGGACGGTGTCGGACTGCTTCGCTGCTCGCGGGCCGTGGGCGGGGGCGGTGCTCATGTCTTCAGGGTACGCCGGGATCACCGCCCCGTACCCCTTCGATGCGCCGGCTGATCAGCGGGATTCCGCTCAGCGGTCCTTCGGGTCGAGCAGCCACAGGCCGAGGACGACGAGGAACGACAGGACGAGGAATCCCGCGCCCCACCAGGCGGTCCCGGTGTCGCCGGCCATCCACTCGTCGACCACGATGGTCAGCCCCCAGAGTTGGCCGATGACCACGGTCAGGGCGAGGGCGAGGCGGGCCGACAGCTTGGAGGAGCGCTCGGGTTCCTGCTCGGTGCCGGCGCCCGGGCCGGGCCCGGTGTGGCGGATACGGGGGTCGCCGTAGCCGCTGGTGGGACGGATCTGCGGGTAGCGCTCGTGGACCGGGCGGTTGAGGCGCGGCTGGGCACTGCCGGGGGTGTAGAGGGGACGGGGCGGCAGGGTCTCCGGCATCTCGGCGGAGCCGCCTGGGGCGCCCGGGTCCTTGGGGAACGGCGTGTCGGTCATGTCCTTCGGGTCCTCTCCGCGGCACTGCCGCCGGTGCCGGGACAGCCGAGGCGTTCGGCGAGGTCGGGCCGGTCCTCGCCGAGCTGGCGGCACAGGCCTTCCTGGACGCTCTCGCCGGAGCGGGTGGTGCCCACGGCCCAGACGCTGCCGTCCGCCTCCTCGACCAGGAGCACCTTCGGCAGGGCGCGGGGCGGCGGGCCGGCGGTGACCTCTCCGGTGCGGGCGTCGAAGACGCCCTCGTGGCAGGGGCAGTACAGCTCGCCCTCGCTCCCCCGGTCGCTGCGCCACAGGACGGCGCAGGCCAGGTGTGTGCAGACGGCGGAGTAGCCGGCGAGGGTGCCGTCCTGGAGGCGGATGGCGACCGCGCGGTCCTCCTCGTCGGGGTAGCGGAAGGCGATCGAGTCGCCGGGCAGAAGCTGATCGGCGATCTTCTTCGGCTCGGGTGCTCCGTCGTCGCTGTCGCCGTGCCGGTGCAGGATGCCGGAGGCGACGCCGATGCCGCCGACGGCGAGGCCGCCGGAGACGGTGGCGACGATCCGCAGGTAGTCGCGGCGGGTGGTCAGCGAGTCGGCGGCGATCCGGTCGCGGAGGGCTGCCTGGGCGGCGTCGGCCGGCCGGTCCCCGTCGGCCGGGTCGGCAGGGTCGGTTGCCGCGCCGGCGCCGTCCGGGGGCTGTGCGGTGAGGCTCATCGGACATCCACTCCGTTGACTTCGACGATGGGCAGACCGCCGGGGACCGGCCACTGGACTTTGTCGGCGGGGACGACCATCGCCACTCCGGTGGAGATGGTGGTGGACCCGAAGGTGAAGGAGTCGGCGACCTGGACGCCGGGGCGTTCGGCACGGAGTTCGTCGAGGGTCCCGTAGAAGAGGGCGCCGGTGGGGCAGACGGTGGCGCACATGGGGGCGAGGCCGTAGGCGGTGCGGTCGTAGCAGAGGTTGCACTTCATCTGCAGCTTCGCCTGGAGGTCGATCTTCGGGACACCGAAGGGGCAGGCGTTGACGCAGTTGGCGCAGCCGATGCAGCGGGTGGTGTCGGCCTGCTGCACCACGCCGTCGGCGGTCACCAGGATCGCGTCGGCGGGGCAGACCTCGGCGCAGGGGGCGACGGGGTCCTCGCAGTGCATGCACACGGTGGGAAGGGAGGCGACGGAGTACCCCTCGTCGGGGTAGTCGAGGTGGATCATCGACTTGCCGCGGTGCGAGTCGCATTCGCGGCAGGCGGAGACGCAGGCCTGGCAGCCGATGCAGCGGCCGGGGTCGATGAAGATCGTGCGGCCCATCATGTGCGGTGTCAGCTCCTCTCCGAGGTGCCACGGCCCTGTGGGGACGTGGGCGGCAGGGGGTCGTCGCGGGAGATCTGCGTCTCCGGATAGGCGACCTGGCCGGGTCCGGTGGGCGGCGCGGGGACCTCGTCGATCCGTTCGGCGGCCTCGATGCGGGCGGCACAGACCTTGTACTCGGGGATCTTGGAGCGGGGGTCGAGGGCGTCGATGGTCAGCGCGTTGGCGGCGGTGGGCACGGGCCAGTGGTAGGGGACGAAGACGGTGTCGGGGCGGATCGCCTCGGTGACCAGTGCGGGGAAGACCTCGCTGCCGCGGCGGGTGACGACGCGGACCGGGTCGCCGTTGCGGAAGCCGTGGGAGGGGTGGACCTCGACCCAGGGGCGGGGGGTCTGCTCGACGAGGGCGCCCAGGCGTCGGGTCTGGTTGCCGGAGAGGAAGTGGGCGACGGTGCGGCCGGTGGTGAGGGAGAGGGGGTACTCCTCGCTGTACGGGTCCATGGGCGGGTGCCATTCGACGACCTGCATGTGGATCTTGCCATCGGCGTGGTAGGTCCGGCCGTCCTCGAAGAGGCGGGGCGTGCCGGGATGGTCGGTGGAGGGGCAGGGCCAGGCGATGCCGCCGGTCGCCTCGAGCCGCTCGTAGGTGATGCCGTAGTAGTCGTTGACCGTTCCGGCCGACGCGATGCGCAGCTCCTCGAAGACGGCGCGGGAGTCGGGGAAGGCGAACTTGTCGCCGACGCCGAGGCGCTTGGCGAGCTCGCACATGACCCAGGTGTCGGTGCGGACGCCGGCCGGCGGTTCCTGGGCCTTGTTGTGCTTGACGACGCGGGCTTCGGCGTTGGCCATGACGCCCTCGTCCTCGGCCCACACGGTGACGGGGAAGACGACGTGCGCGTTGGCGGCGGTCTCGGAAAGGAAGAAGTCGAATTGGGCGTGGAACTCGATGGTGTCGTAGCCCTCCTTCACCGTGGCGTAGTTGGGGAGCGAGACGAAGGGGTTGTTGCAGATGCCGATGAGGCCGCGGATCTCGCGGCGCTGCATCTGCCAGACCATTTCCATCATGGAGGTGCCGGCGGGTGGCAGCTCGGATTCGTCGATGCCCCAGATCTCGCAGATCTGGCGGCGGTGTTCGGGGTCGGAGATGGAGCGACCGCCGGGCAGGAGGTCGGACTTCTGTCCGTGCTCGCGGCCGCCCTGGCCGTTGCCCTGGCCGGTGATGGTGCCGTAGCCGGCGCCGGGGCGGCCGAGGTTCCCGGTGGCGACGCACAGGTTGATGATCGTCAGGCAGTTCTCGACGCCCTGGGAGTGGTGTTCGACGCCGCGGGCGTGCCAGGCCATGGCCTTGTCGGCGCCGGCGAACATGCGGGCGACCTGGACGATCTGCTCTTCGGGGACGCCGCAGATCCGGGCGGAACGGGAGGGCGGATAGTCGGCGACGGTCTTCTTCACCTCCTCCCAGCCGGTGGCGTGGGCGGCGAGGTAGGCCTCGTCGGTGAGGCCCTCGGCGACGACGACGTGGAGGACGGCGTTGAAGAAGGCGGAGTCGGTGCCGGGCTTCAGTGCGACGTGGACGTCGGCGGTGCGGGCGATGGCGGTCTGGCGCGGGTCGACGACGATCAGGGTGGCGCCGCGGTCCCGGGCTCCCCAGAGGTACTGGGTCATCACGGGGAAGCATTCGCCGACGTTGGAGCCGGCGATGAGGAGGCAGTCGGTGAGGAGGATGTCGGAGAAGGGGTTGCCGGCCCGGTCGATGCCGAAGGAGAGCTTGTTGGCCCCGGCGGCGGAGACCATGCACAGCCGGCCGTTGTAGTCGACGTGCCGGGTCTTCAGGGCGACGCGGGCGAACTTGCCGACGAGATACGTCTTCTCCGAGAACAGGCTGGCGCCGCCGAGCAGCCCGAAGGCGTCGTTGCCGTACTCGGTCTGGATGCGGCGGATCTCGGAGACGGTGAAGTCGAGCGCTTCCTCCCAGCTCGTCTCCCGGAAGGGCTCGTCGCGGTTGCGGCGCATGAGCGGGGAGGTGAGCCGATCCGGGTGGTTGACCTGCTGATAGGCGTTGATGCCCTTGGGGCAGAGCCGCATCCGGTTGATGTCGTGGTTGCGGGGCTCCACGCCGAAGACCTTGCCGCCGTGATCGACGCGCAGATACATGCCGCACTGCACGCCGCAGAAGCAGCAGTGGGTGGGGACGAGGGTCTCGCCGTTCTGGTCGGCGTGCCAGCGGTCGGCGGGGATCCCTCCGGCGTCACGGAAGTTGCGGGTACCGGGCGGGGCGACGGAAGGGTCAAGAGGCAGCTGCTGCCCGGCGTGCGCGTGCGTCACTTGAAGCCTTTCTTGACGTGGCTGAGGTAGGCGTTGCCCCGGAGGACCCGCTTGCAGCGGGGGCAGTACTCGGTCCACTCGTCGAAGCCGAGGCGGAGGTCGCGCATGGTGCCCCGGAGGTTCTGGACGTAGGGGGCGGTGTCGATGGGCCGGCCGCAGCGTCGGCACGGGAGGAGGCCGGGGTCGGAGCCGTCCGCGGCGGCCACGGCGCCCGTCACGGCGGCGGCGCCCGTCGCGGCGGCGGCACCCGTCGCGGCGGCGGCTCCCGCCGTGGCCGGGTCGGCGTCGCCGGCCTTGCGACGGGAGGTGTATTTGAACAGCTGCATGCCGACGGCGGCGGGCCGCTGGACGATGTGGAAGAACTTCCCGAACGGGATGTAGATGAGGGTGAAGACCACCGACACCATGTGCAGGATCGCCAGGAACTCGTAGCCACCGCCGTGCAGGAAGATCGAGGAGAAGGTGAGCAGCAGGCCGGTGACGGAGATGACGATCAGCGCGATCAGCGGGACCAGGTCGTAGGCGAAGCGCTGGCCGGTGATGGCTCCGCGGTCCTTCATCCGCCGCCACAGGAAGTAGCAGGCGCCGGGGATGACGAGGACGGCGGCGATGTCGAGGCCGTGGAACATCAGCCAGCCGACGATGTTCAGCGAGTCGAAGCCGAGGACCTTGAAGCCCCAGATCCGCATCTCGTAGCCGGGGCCCGAGCCGGTGGAGGAGGTGAAGGTGAACCAGCCCCAGGTGAGCGGAAAGGTGATGAGGGCTGCGAGGACGCAGCCCCAGAAGATCAGCTGGTGGGCGGCCCAGCGGGCATGCGAGCGGGCGCCGAGGAACTTCTGGAAGCCGAGGTAGGTGGCGATCATCCGGGGTAGGGCGGTGGGCGCCCTGCGGAAGTTCTCGGCCGAGAAGAAGGCGCGCCAGCCCTGCTTGAACAGGCGGCGGGCGCCCGGCGCGGACACCCACACGGTGTAGCGGTAGGCGACGCCGAAGGCGAGGAAGACGGTCGCCACCGCGTACGTAAGGAGGGCCGAGTCGAAATCGCGCAGCAGCCGGCTGCCGAAGACGATCGCGAGGATCAGCAGCACGGAGACGGTGACACCGGCGAGGGTGGCACGGCGGCGCACCTGGGCGGGGGTCTGCGGCGCCCGCTCGGTCGGGGCGGGCGGCGGCTCGACGGGGGCCTGCGGTGGCTCGGGAGGGGCCTGCGGTGGCTCGATCACGCGGCCACGATAGAAGTGTTCATCCGCGTATGCCCGTTTTGCGGCGCCGGTGGGTGAGTGCCGGGCCGGGCGGCGCTCAAACGGCGTACAGACCGTGAGACCGGAAGATCTTCCTGGCCGCCGCGACCTGCTCCGGAGTCGGCGACGGGGTGTCGTGCAGGGTGAACGGCTTGGCGAGTGCTCGCCACTTTGCTTCACCGAGTTTGTGGAAGGGGAGGATGTCCACGCGGGAGACATTGCCGAGGCCACCGGCAAAGGCGGCGACTCCCTCCACGTCGGCGGGGTCGTCGGTGAGGCCAGGGACGAGGACGTAGCGGACGTGGACCTCCTGGCCGAGGTCGGCGAGGCGGCGGGCGAAGTCCAGGGTCGGCTGCAGCGGCCGGCCGGTCACCTTCTTGTACGTGTCCGGGTCCCAGGACTTGATGTCGAGAAGGACCAGGTCGGTGTCGCGCAGCAGGGCGTCCGTGGCCCGGGCGCCGAGGAAGCCCGAGGTGTCGAGGGCGGTGTGCAGACCGAGCTCGTGCTTCAGGCGGTGCAGCAGCTCGCCGGTGAACACGGGCTGCAGCAGGGGTTCGCCGCCCGAGACGGTGGCCCCGCCGCCCGAGGCGGAGATGAAGCGGGTGTACTTGCCCGCTTCGGCGATCACGTCGTCGGCGGAGGTCCGCTTGCCGTTCCGCATCCGCCACGTGTCGGGGTTGTGGCAGTACAGGCAGGTCAGCGGGCAGCCGGAGAGGAAGGTGACGAAGCGGGTGCCGGGGCCGTCGACACCGGTGGACAGGTCCCAGGAGTGCACAGAGCCCTCCGAAGGCCGCTGGGTCGCCGCGGCGGCCGGGGTGGCGGGAAGGGTCGGGATGTCCGAGCCGAGGAGTGCGGCCATGGCAGGGCCTCCTGTCCGGAAGGAGAGAGGAGCGAGAACGAGGGGAGGAAGGAGCGAGACGAGCGGGAGGAGAGGTGACGGAAAGGGTCGGGGACGTGGTCGGGGCTTCTCGCGAGGCTCCGGGGTCCGGGTGAGGGTCGACGGCGGGGTGCCGGAGCCGCGCGGGTCGCGACCGGTACGGGGCGGGGCGGTCGGGCCGGCCGGTGAGGGCCGGCCCGTCGGGTGGGCTACAGGGAGCCGTGGAAGGTGCGGTTCAGGACGTCGAGCTGCTGGTCGCGGGTGAGGCGGACGAAGTTCACCGCGTATCCGGAGACCCGGATGGTGAGCTGCGGGTAGTTCTCGGGGTGCTCCATCGCGTCGAGGAGCATGTCCCGGTTCAGGACGTTGACGTTCATGTGGAAGCCGTCGCCGGCCATGTAGCCGTCTAGGACATCGGCGAGGTTCCTGATCCGCTCCTGGGGGGTGCGGCCGAGGCCGTCCGGGGTGACGGTGCTGGTCAGCGAGATGCCGTCCTCGGCGTCCTCGTACGGGAGCTTGGCGACCGACAGGGCCGAGGCGACGTAACCGTGGGTGTCGCGGCCGTTCATCGGGTTGGCGCCCGGGGAGAACGGCTCTCCGGCCCGACGGCCGTCGGGAGTGTTGCCGGTCTTCTTTCCGTAGACGACGTTGGAGGTGATGGTCAGGACGGACTGCGTGTGTTCGGCGTTGCGGTAGGTCGGGTGCTTGCGCACCTTCTTCATGAACTCCTCGACCAGCCACACCGCGATCTCGTCGGCACGGTCGTCGTTGTTGCCGTACGCCGGGAAGTCGCCCTCGATCTCGAAGTCGGTGGCCAGACCGGTCTCGTCGCGCAGGGCGGTGACCCTGGCGTACTTGATGGCGGCCAGCGAGTCGGCGGCGACCGAGAGGCCGGCGATGCCGCAGGCCATGGTGCGGCGCACGTCGCGGTCGTGGAGCGCCATCTCGATGCGCTCGTAGGCGTACTTGTCGTGCATGTAGTGGATGACGTTCAGCGCGTGGACGTAGACGTTCGCCAGCCACTCCATCTGCTCGTCGAACTTGCGCATCACCTCGTCGTAGTCGAGGACGTCGGAGGCGACGGCGCCGGTGTCGGGGCCGACCTGGGCGCCGGACCTCTCGTCGCGACCGCCGTTGATCGCGTAGAGGAGGGTCTTCGCGAGGTTCACGCGGGCGCCGAAGTACTGCATCTGCTTGCCGACGGGCATCGCGGAGACGCAGCAGGCGATGGCGGTGTCGTCGCCGAAGCGGGGCCGCATCAGCTCGTCCGACTCGTACTGCACGGAGGAGGTGTCGATCGAGACCTTGGCGCAGAACTCCTTGAAGCCCTGGGGGAGATGCGGTGACCAGAAGACGGTCATGTTCGGCTCGGGGGCCGGACCGAGGTTGTACAGGGTCTGGAGGTAACGGAAGGAGGTCCTGGTGACCAGCGGACGGCCGTCCTCGCCCATGCCGGCGATGGACTCGGTGACCCACGTCGGGTCGCCGGAGAACAGCTCGTCGTACTCGGGGGTACGGAGGAAGCGGACGATACGCAGCTTGATGACGAAGTCGTCGACGAGTTCCTGGGCCTGCTCCTCGGTGAGGAGACCGGACTCGATGTCGCGCTGGAGATAGACGTCGATGAAGGTGGAGGTGCGGCCCAGCGACATCGCGGCGCCGTTCTGCTCCTTCACGGCGGCGAGATAGGCGAAGTACAGCCACTGGACGGCCTCGCGGCCGGTGGTGGCCGGGCCCGAGATGTCGTACCCGTACGAGGCGGCCATCGCCTTCAGCTCGCCGAGGGCGCGGATCTGCTCAGCGAGCTCCTCGCGGAGCCGGATGGTCTCCTCCACGGAACGGTTCCCGGCGGGGAGGGTGTTCAGCTCCTCCTTCTCCTCCTTCTTCAGCTCGACGAGGCGGTCGACGCCGTAGAGGGCGACGCGGCGGTAGTCGCCGATGATGCGGCCGCGCCCGTAGGCGTCGGGGAGTCCGGTGACGACGCCGGCCTTGCGGGCGGCGCGGATCTCGGGGGTGTAGGCGTCGAAGACGCCGGCGTTGTGGGTCTTGCGGTAGTCGGTGAAGATCTTCTCGAGCTCCGCCGAGACCGGGTAGCCGTAGGTCTCCAGGGCGCCGGCGACCATGCGCCAGCCGCCGTACGGCATGATCGCGCGCTTCAGCGGGGCGTCCGTCTGGAGGCCGACGATCAGGTCCTTGTCGCGGTCGATCCAGCCGGGGGCGTGGGCGGTGATGGTGGAGGGGATGTCGTACGCGACGTCGTAGACGCCCTTGGCGCGCTCCTCGGGGAACCTGTCCGTGATGGCCTTCCACACGGCGGCGGTCCGCTCGGTAGGACCGGCGAGGAAGGAGTCGTCGCCCTCGTACGGGGTGTAGTTCTGCTGTATGAAGTCGCGTACGTCGATGGCGTCGCGCCACAGGCCGCCCTTGAAGCCCTTCCAGGCTCCGTCGTTCACCGTTGCTTCAGCAGGGGTCGCAGTCACTGCCCGCACCGCCTTCTCGATCGCTCGAAAGCCTGTTGCTTGCTTCCATTGCATGCTTGCTTGCTTCCATTGCACTTCGTCTGATCGATCAAAAGGGGCGGCAATGGTCACCAGTCGATGGCCGTTGGTCCCTTTCCGGACATGCGGAAAGACCCCGCCGGAGCGGGGCCTTTCGGGATTCTCGAGAAAGCAGCCGGGTGGGCCGGTCGGCCGGGGCGGTCAGCTGGGGGCCTCGGCGCCCTTGCGGGCGTAGAACCACCAGGTCACGAGCACACAGCTCAGATAGAAGGCGACGAAACCCCACATCGCGCTGGTCACGGCGATCGACCCGAAGAGGGCAGGGATGAAGAAGAAGCCGTAGGCCGCGATGGCGGAGGTGAAGCCGGTGACGGCGCCGGACTCCATTTCCGCCTGCTTCAGGGCCCGGGCGTATTCCGGAGTTCCCTCGGTCAGGCCCTTCAGATGGGTGCCGCGGAAGATCACCGGGATCTGGCGGAAGGTCGACCCGTTGCCGATGCCGGAGAAGAAGAACGCCGCGAGGAAGCAGAAGAAGAAGCCGTAGAAGGAACCGCTGTCACTGCCCGAAGGAAGGAAGTTGATCACTCCCACGATGGCGGCCGCCATGCCGACGAAGGACAGGATCGTGACCCGCGCACCGCCCCACTTGTCGGCGATCCAGCCGCCCGCCCACCGGGCGAGGGCGCCGACCGCCGGCCCCATCCAGGCGTAGGTGGCGACGGAGTAGTCCGGGAACGTCGTCTTGATCAGCATCGGCAGGGCCGCGGCGAAGCCGATGAAGGAACCGAAGGTGCCGACGTACAGCCAGGTCATCAGCCAGTTGTGCTTGCGCTTGAAGATCACCTTCTGCCGGCTGAACGGCGTCGACGCGACCTTCAGGTCGTTCTGCCCGAACCAGGCGACGGCGGCCAGGACCAGCAGCACCGGCACCCAGATGAAGGCCGCGTTCTGCAGGTAGACGGGGGTGCCGTCGGCCTTGTGCTGGGCGGAGCCGATGGCGATCGTCGACCAGGTGATGACGATCGGGGTCAGCAGCTGGACGGCGGAGACGCCCAGGTTGCCGAGGCCGCCGTTGATGCCGGTGGCGCTGCCCTTCCTCGCCTTCGGGAAGAAGAAACCGATATTCGCCAGGGAGGAGGCGAAGTTCGCGCCGCCGATGCCGCACAGCGCGGCGATGCCGACCATCACCCCGTACGGGGTCGACGGGTCCTGGATCGCGATGCCCAGCCAGATCAGCGGCACGATCAGCACCAGCGTCGACAGGGCGGTGAAGCGCCGCTGTCCGATCATCGGGCCGAGGAAGGTGTAGAAGATCCGGGCCGTGCCGCCGGTCAGACCGGGTATGGCCGTCAGCCAGAACAGCTGGGAGGTGGAGAAGGCGAAGCCGACGTCCTTCAGGTTCGTCGCCGTGACCGACCACACCTGCCAGACGACGAACGCCACGAGAAGCGCCGGTACGGCGATCCACAGGTTGCGGTTCGCGACCTTGCTGCCGATGGACTTCCAGAAGAGCTCGTTCTCCGGCTCCCAGTCCGTGATCGGCTTGCCGGGCCTGTACTGCTCCGCGTCGTACGAGGCGGGTGACGGCCCGCCCGTCGTTCTGCTGTCCTGGACTACGGAACTCATGGCGATTCCCTGACGTTTCGAGGGGCTCTTGCCCTTCCAGGCTCCGCTCGCGCACCAGGGGTACGGGAGAGCCGATCGTCGCCGGAGTCGGCGGGCGTAGGTCCCGTCAGGCCCGGGCCCTACGGACCTCCTGGGCGGCGTCGCGGACCACGACTCGGACCACGGCGAGGCCTCAGCGAGAGCACGTCGAGGCCACGGCGTACGCCTCGCCCGTACCGCCGTCCTCGAACCGGGAAGCAGGGTGCGGTGGGCTTGTGGTGTCGTGTTGCCGTGGGTGCGTGAGGGCGTGCTGTTCTGTGGGGCATGACGCAACCCTTTCTTCCGCTCACCGCCCGGTCGCGTGACGAGGCGCACCGGGCCGCCACCCCGCTCGAGCTGTTCTTCGACCTCTGTTTCGTCGTCGCCGTCGCCCAGGCCGGTGCGGAGCTCGTGCACGCCGTCGCGGAGGGGCACGCCGGGTCCGGGATCCTCAACTACGCCATGGTGTTCTGGGCCATCTGGTGGGCCTGGATGAACTTCACGTGGTTCGCCTCGGCGTACGACAACGACGACGTGCTGTACCGGGTCGTGACGCTCGTCCAGATCGCCGGCGTGCTGATCCTCGCCGCCGGTGTCTCGCGCGCGTTCGACGACCACGACTTCCTCGTCGTGTACATCGGGTACGTCGTGATGCGCCTCGCGCTCTCCTCGCAGTGGCTGCGCGCCGCGCACCACGCCACCGACCCCGGCGAGCGGACGATGTGCCGACGCTACGCGGGCGGCGTGGTGGCCTGTCAGGTCGGCTGGACAGCGCTGCTGTTGGTTTCGGAGGGCGCGCGACCGTGGGTGTTCCTGGTCATGGCGGTCGCCGAGATGGCCGTACCGATGTACGCGGAGAAGGACGTCACGACGCAGTGGCACCCGCACCACATCGCCGAGCGCTACGGCCTGTTCACCATCATCGTGCTCGGCGAGACCATCGCGGCGGCGACGGTCGCCGTGAAGTCGGGCGTGACGGAGAACGACGCGCTCGGCGAGGTGCTGCCGATCGCCGCCGGCGGGCTCCTCATCGTCTTCGCCGCCTGGTGGATCTACTTCGTCGTCCCCGCCCACGACCGGCTCGCCTCCAACCGGCAGGGCTTCCTCTGGGGCTACGGCCACTACCTGATCTTCGCCTCCGCCGCCGCGATCGGCGCGGGCATCGAGATCGCGGTCGAGCAGGCCGTCGGCAAGGCGCACATCACCACCCTCGCCGCGTCCTCCGCCGTGACCATCCCGGCGGCCGTCTTCCTGCTCTGCGTGTGGCTGCTGCACGCCCGCTACTTCAAGGTCGGCTTCGCCCAGCAGGCGGTGCTCCCGGTGTCCGCCCTCGCGATCCTGATGTGCTCCTTCGCCGGGCACTGGGCGGTGTTCGCCGCCGGGCTCGTGGCGGCGGCGACGGTGGCGGTGGGAGTGACGCTCACGGCCACCAACCCGGCCACCAGAACGACCGGGCGGCGGGTCCCGTAGGGCCTGCCCGGCGGATCAGGGCCGGACAGGCCCTGGGCCAGAATGCCTCGCATGATCTTCCGGCTGCTCGGTCCGCTCACCGTCGACGGCGCGCCCGCCTCCGGCGGCCCCCGGGTGCGGGCGCTGCTCGCGCTGCTGCTGCTCGACGCGGGGCGGGTGGTCCCGGCCGAGCGGCTCGTCGACGGCCTGTACGGGGAGGAGCCGCCGGCCGGCGCCGCGAACGCCCTCCAGTCGCAGGTCTCCCGGCTGCGCCGGGCGGGCCTGCCGGACGGGGTGGCGGTGGAGCACTCGGCCGCGGGCTACCGCCTCACCGGCGTCGAGGCCGACGACGTCGACGCGTCGCGGTTCGCGCGGCTGGCGCGGGAGGGCACGCGCCTCCGTTCCTACGGGGACGCCGTAGGGGCGGAGGAACTGCTCCGCGAGGCGCTCGGGCTGTGGCGCGGCCCCGCCCTCGCGGATGTACGGGACGCTCCGTACGCCGCCGCCCAGGTCGCCCGGCTCGACGCACTGCGCCTCGACGCGCTGGAGGAATGGGCGGCCGCGCGCCTCGCTGTGGGCGGGGATCCCGCCCCGCTCGTACGGGACTTGGCGGAGGCCGCGGCCGCGCAACCGCTGCGGGAACGGCTCCGGGCCCTCCAGATGCGGGCGCTGGCCGGTGCCGGGCGACAGGCCGAGGCGCTCGGCGTGTACGAGGAGGTGCGCGGGGCGCTCGCGGACGAACTGGGCGCGGATCCGTCGGAGGAGCTGGCGTCGGCCCACCTGGCGGTCCTCCGCGGCGAGGCGTCCGCCCGGCCGCTGGGCGGCCCTCGGCCGGCGGACAGCGGCAACGGCAGCGGTTCGCTTGCTGCTGGGCTGTGCGGCACCAGCGCCGGGCCTGCCCGTGGTTTGGCAGGCACCAGCGCCGGGCCTGCCCGTGGCCTGCCAGGGACCAGCGCCGGTCTCAACCCTGGCATGCCGGACGCCAGCGCCGCTGGTGCTGCACCTGGCCTGCGTGGCAGCCGCAGTGGTCCTGCCCCTGACCTGCCAGGCACCGGCACCCGCACCCGCGGCGGCGCCCCCCGCGGCGCCCACGCCCTCAGCGACACCGGCAGCGGCGGCGACACCGGCACCGGCGTGCCCGGGCCCCACGGAAGCCCCCATCCAAGTGGCTTCATGGACGGTCCCGCTCCCGCTCCGGTTCCGGTTCCTCACCCCGTCCGGCCGCCCGTGCCTCTCACCGATTTCGTGGGGCGGGAGCCCGAGCGCGAGCAGCTCGGCGCGCTGCTGTCGTCCGCGCGGCTGGTCACGCTGGTCGGCCCCGGCGGCGCGGGGAAGACCCGGCTCGCGGTGGAATGCGCGGGCAGCGAGGCCGTTTTCGTGGACCTGGGTGCCGTCGGGCCGGGTGAGACGGCCGCGGCGTTCGCGCGGGCGCTCGGCGTGCGGGACGCGGCCGAGGACGCGCTCGTACGAGCCGTCGCGGACCGGCCCCTGCTGCTCGTCGTCGACAACTGCGAGCACGTCGTGGCCGAGACGGCCCTGCTCGTACGGGAGCTGCTCGCTCGCTGCCCGGAGTTGCGGGTCCTCGCGACCGGCCGTGAGGCGCTGGGCATCACGGGCGAGTCGCTGCTGCCACTGGCCGCGCTCGCGCCGGGTGCGGCGGAGGAGTTGTTCGTACGGCGCGGGTCGGCGGCCCGGCCCGGGTTCGCGGGGCACGCGCGCGTACCGGAGATCTGCGCGGCCCTCGACGGACTGCCCCTCGCCCTGGAACTGGCGGCCGCCCGACTGCGGACCCTGACCGTCGACGACCTCGCCGACCGGCTGGGAGAACGGTTGGGAGAACCGCTGGGAGACGGGCTCGGAGACCGGCCGGGCGGTGGGCGGGGAGAACGGGCCGACGGGCGGTTTCGGGTGCTGTCGCGGGGTGACCGTACGGGGCCCGAGCGGCATCGGACACTGGCCGCGGTGGTGGAGTGGAGCTGGGAACTCCTGGACGAGGAGGAACGGCTCGCGGCGGCGCGGTTCTCCGTCTTCCGGGGCGGCGCCACCGCGGAGGCGGCGGCCGCGGTCTGGGGCACCGACCTCGCGGACGCGACGGACGTCCTGGCGTCGCTCACCGAGAAGTCGCTGATGGAGGCGACCGCGGACGGGACCGGCCGTGGCCGCTACCGCATGCTGGAGACCGTCCGGGCCTACGCGGCCGGGCGGCTGCCCGCCGACGACCCCGCCTTCGCCGCGCACACCGCCCACTTCCTGGCCCTCGCTCGCGCCGCCGACCCCGGACTGCGCGGCCCCGCCCAGCTCGACCTGCTCGCCCGCCTCGACGCCGAGGACCCGAACCTGCGCGCCGCCCTGCGCCGCGCGGCCCCGGAGGACGGGCTGCGGCTGGTGGCCGCGCTCACCCCCTACTGGTGGCTACGAGGCCTGCGCGGGCAGGTGGCCGGGCCGGTGGCGGACCTGCTCGACGAGGTCGAACACGCCGGTCTCGCGACCGAGTCGGCCGGCCTCGGCGAGGAGTACGCGCTCTGCGTGCTGACCGCCCGAGCACAACCCGGCCCGGGCGCCGAGCCGTACCCGGGCCTGTCCCCAGAACGGCTCGTACGCGCCCGGGACCTGCTCGTCGCCCGCACGGAACCGCTGCGGCAGCCCTTCACCGCGTTCCTGTGGGCGACGACTGTCGGGCCGGAGGAGCGGCTTCCGGTACCGGACGACGCCTGGTCGCGCGCCCTCGACCTGGTCGGCCAGGGGCATTTGGCCCTGGCCCGGGGAGACGAGGACACGGCGGAACGGACGCTGACGGCCGCCTTGGCGGGGTTCCGCGCCCTCGGCGACCGCTGGGGCACGGCCACGGCCCTGGAAGGGCTCGCGGGCCTCTCCCCCGAACCGCTGCCGCTGCTCGCCGAGGCCCTCGGCCTCTTCGAGTCCCTGGGCGTCGCCGAGGACATCGTGGACCTCCTCTGCCGCCGCGCCGCCGTCCACGAGGCTGCGGGCGATCCCGTCTCCGCCGCCGCCGACCGCACCCGCGCGGCGGAAACCGCCCGCCGCGCGGGGCTCCCGGGCCGGCCGCAGACCCCGGGCCTACCCGGCCGGCCGCGGACCCCGGACCTACCCGGCCTGCCGCAGACCCCGGGCCTGCCCGGCTGGCCGCAAGCCCGGGGCCTGCCCGGCCTGCCGGACCACCCATAGCTGCAGGGCGACCGGCCCGGCCATAGCTCCCGGACCGGCCGGGCCTGGCCGAACCGCCAGACGGGCAACGGCTGCCGGACCGGCCGGGCCTGGCCGAACTGCCAGACGGGCAACGGCTGCCGGACCGGCCGGGCCTGGCCGAACTGCCAGACGGGCAACGGCTGCCGGACGCGCCGGACACACCCGGCCTGCCGGACGGACCAAGCTGCCGGACCGGCCGGGCCTACCCGCACTGCCGAACGGGCCATAGCTGCCAGACCGGCCAGACTCGCCCGGCCTGCCGGACGTGCGCGCCTGCGCGGCCGGCCGTAACCGTCAGTCCCGCCGGCGTCGCAGTCCCGCCTGGACCTGCCGTACGCCCGACCCGCCAGACCTTCCGGACCGCCCGACCCGCCAGGTCTCCCGGACTTGCCATCGCGCGAGGTGTGCCGGGCTGCCCGACCTGCTGACTGCCCGACCGCCAGGTCTGACCGAAGAGGCCTGGCGGCCCCCACCAACCCGGCCGGTGCGGCGTCTCGCCTGCGTTCTGCGCGCAGGCCAGCTGCGCCCCGGCCGCCTGCGCCCGGCACTCCCCCCGCGTCGAGCCGCCCGCCCCGCCCCGGACGCGCTCTTCTCGCCCGTCGTCAGTCGCCGTCAGCGCTTCGTGCGCGGTCCGTCAGCGGGCACGGTCAGTCTCCTTCCTGCCGAGGCGATCGCCCGGCACCGAACCCCTCCCACCGGAAGGCCGCATCATGCAGCAGCACACCCTTCGCACCGCTCTCGTCACCGGCGCCTCGCGCGGCATCGGGCGGGGCATCGCCCGGCGGCTGGCCGCGGACGGGCTGCTCGTCGCCGTCCACTACGGCTCCGACGGGGCCGCCGCCCAGGAGACCGTCGGCCTGATCACCGCCGACGGCGGCCGGGCGTTCGCCGTGGGGGCCGAGCTCGGCACACACGAAGGCGTCCTGGCGCTCGTCGAAGGCGTACGGGCGGGACTGCTCGCCCACACCGGTGACACCGGGCTCGACGTGCTGGTCAACAACGCGGCCGTCACGTCCTCCGGCGGACACCTCCATGAGGAGACCGTCGAGCAGTTCGACCGCCTCTTCGCGGTCAACGTGCGCGCCCCGTACTTCCTGGTGCAGCAGCTCCTGCCGGTCCTGCGCGACGGCGGCGCCATCGTCAACATAGGCTCCGCCGTCACCCGCATCTCCCTCTCCGACGAGCTGGCGTACGCGATGACGAAGGGCGCGATGGAAACGTTCACCCGCACCCTCGCGAACGTCGTCGGCGCCCGCCGGATCACCGTCAACACCGTTGCCCCCGGCCCCACGCAGACGGCCGGGCTCACGGCCGCGATGGCGGCGATGCCGCAGCTGGAGGAGATGCTGATCGCCGGGCAGGCGCTGCCGTGGGTGGGGCAGCCGGAGGACGTCGCCGAGCCGGTGGGCTTCCTGGCGTCTCCGGCCGGCCGTTGGATCACGGGCACGGTGATCGACGCGTCGGGCGGCACGTACCTGGGCCCGAAGCGCTGAGCCGAGGCGAACCGAACGGATCGGCTCCGACCCGATCGACTCCGACCCATCGGCGTGACCCGATCAGCTCCGGCCCGATCAGTTCCGATCTGATCAGTGCCGACCTGATCGGCTCGGGCCGGTCGCTCGGGCCGGTCGCTCCGGCCGACCGCCTCCGGGCCGGTCCGCCCTGTGGGCCCGTCCTGTTCTGGGCCCGTCCTGTTGTGGGCCCGTCCTGTGGTGGGCCCGTCCTGTGGTGGGCCCGTCCTGCGGTCATTCGTGCTACGCAGGAAGCATGACCGAACACCAGCACGACACGACCGATGCGCACGGGCCCCGCGGCGGCATCACCGACGTGGCCGGGATCCGCGTCGGCCACGCGCGCGTGGCCGGGCCGCGGGCGCTGTCCGGGACCACGGTGGTCCTGGCCCCGGAGGGCGGGGCGGTCGCCGCGGTCGACGTGCGGGGCGGCGGCCCGGGCACGCGGGAGACGGACGCGCTGGACCCGCGCAACCTGGTGCAGCGGATCGACGCCGTCGTCCTGACCGGCGGCAGCGCGTACGGGCTCGACTCCGCGGGCGGAGTGATGGCCTGGCTGGAGGAGCAGGGCCGCGGGGTGCGGGTGGGGCCCGATCCGGCGCACGTGGTGCCGGTCGTGCCCGCCGCCTGCGTCTTCGACCTCGGCCGGGGCGGCGACTTCTCGGCCCGGCCGGACGCCTCGACGGGCCGGGCTGCGGTGGAGGCCGCAGCGGCGAGCGGGCTCCACGCGCGCGTGGAGACCGGCGCGGTCGGCGCGGGCACGGGAGCCGTCGTCGGCGGGCTCAAAGGCGGGGTGGGGACGGCGAGCACCGTCCTGGCGTCGGGGATCACGGTCGGCGCGCTGGTGGTGGTCAACGCGGTCGGTTCGGCGGTGGATCCGGAGACGGGCGTGCCGTACGGCGGCTACTTCGGCGACCTCGGCGACGGCGGTCAACTCGGCCCGCTCGGCCCGCTCGGCAGCGTCCACGGCGGCTCCCGGCCCGACGCCCAGCCCGACGCCCGGCCCGACGCCCGGCCCGACGCCCGGCCCGCAGGCCGGCGGATCGCATATCCCGATCCGGCCGTGCACGCGGCGGCGATGCGGCGGCTCGCCGAGGCGCGGGCGAAGGCCGCGCCGCCGCCGCTGAACACCACCCTCGTGGTGGTGGCGACGGACGCGGTGCTGACCCGCGCGCAGGCGCACAAGCTCGCGGGGACGGCGCACGACGGCATCGCGCGCGCCGTCCGTCCGGTGCATCTTCTGAACGACGGTGACACGGTCTTCGCCCTCGCCACGGGGGCGCGCGAACTGCCCTCCGCGCCGGGCCCGCTCGCCCTCAACGAGATCCTGACGGCGGGCGCCGACACGGTCACGCGGGCCATCGTCCAGGCAGTTCTCGCGCCCGCTGCCGGAGTGTCAGGGCCGGGCGGGGACTTCCCCTCGTACCGGGAGCTGTACGGCGACGCGCACGACGGCTAGCCCTCGCCGTCGACTCCCGGTATACCAAAGGGAGTTGACGAAAGATGCAGGGGGGCGCGGGAACTCGTTGTGCGCCCCCGTTCGTTTTCCCGAACGCCGGACACGATGTCAGACCCAGGGACTACGTTTAGCAAGCACCAAGTGACATGCGGCGACGGCCTGGAGACCCTCTTGAACGATCCGCAGGATCATTCTCACGATCCGTACGAGACGACCGAGACCCATCTTGAGCGACTTCTCGGCCGGGCGCTCAACTCCTTCGACCTGCCCGACTCCACGATCGAGCGGCTGGAGTCGGCCCTCGCCCACTCCACGGCGCTGTACTCCTCGCACCACAGCGCGTCGCTGCACCGCACCACCTACCGTCACACGTACCTGCTGCCGGACGGCACCGCGCCGAGCCTCTGGGAGCTGGTCCACAACTCCGGCCGGGACGGCGCGGAGCAGCACGAGCTGTACCTGGAGGAGGCCGAGGCCCGGCTCGCCGCCTCCCGGCTGCCCGCCGGACCCTCGCTGGGCTGGACCGTGGAGCGGGCCGACGGCACGCCCTCCGACGAGGACGACGACCTGGAGGTGCTGAGCGCCCTCCTCGCCCGCCCGATACCGGTCCAGCCGCGGATGTACGTGCCGGACAACTCGGCGGACCACGCGCGGCGGGTGCTGCGCCGCGCGGAGAACGCGGACCGGCCGGGCGAGGCCACCGCCCGGCGGCTGCGGCTCGCGTTCGCTCACCACATCACGCAGGCCTTCGGGCGGCACTGCCCCGTGGAGGGCGGCCGGGACGCCGGCTTCACCCTCTACGAGCACCAGTTCCTGCTCCTGGACGGCAGCGAACTGAGCCTCTGGGAGGTCGAGCACACGGCGACGCCCGACGGCCGTCACATGTGCGAGGTGTACGAGGAGGAGCGCGCCGCCCGCGACGCGATGGAGTCCCGCTCCCGGGTGCGCTGACGGCCCTGCCCCCCGGGGCGCCCCTTTGTCGGCCCGCCCCTGCCCCGCCTTGCCGCTACCTCCTCCTGGCACCCGCGTCCTTGCGGACCAGCAGCGCGACCGTCACCCCTGTGAGCCGTTCGGTACCGGTCGCCGTGTAGTGGGCGCGCAGGGCGCGGGCCTGGGCGGGCGGGAGGGCCGTCAGCGGGTCCGCGTCGCCTGCCGGGACGACCAGCCAGATGCGCGGCTCGCCGCGCAGGCAGCGCGCCGGGGCCGGGCACTCCGTCGCCCACAGGTCCGCGCGGTCGGCCGCCGACCGGGCCAGGAACACGTCGCGCGGGCGCAGTTCGTCCGGCAGGTAGTGGCGTACGCCGGCGTCCAGGAGGCGCCAGTAGTCGTCACCGCGGTCGTAGACCACGGCGTCCCCGGGGCGGTGGTACTTCTCGATGGTGGCGGCGGCCCCGCGGTAGTCCACACCGTGCCAGAAGTGCGCGTACGGTTCGCGCAGCGCCCGCTGCTCGGGCAGCGTGAGCAGCGCGAGACCGGCCAGCAGCACGGCGACGACGGCCCGGGGGCGTACGGTCCGCAGCGCGGCCCCGGCCAGGACGGCCCACGCGGGCAGGGTGAACAGCAGATAGCGGAAGTAGAAGTACGACACGTCTCCGTGCGAGACCGTCCACAGGATCAGCGGGGGCGCCACGGCCGAGGCGGTCATCGCGAGCAGCCAGGCCCGGCCGGTCATGGCACCCGGACCGGCGCCACCGTCACCCACGCCGGGCCCGCCCACAATCGATCCGCTCAGGCCCGACCCGGTCACGCCCGATCCGCCCACGCCCTCTCCGCTCACGCCGCTTCCGCCCGCGCCCTCTCCGCCCGTGCGGCCGTCCCGCCCCGCCCAGGCCAGGGCAGCCAGGGCCATGACCGCGCCCGCGACCAGCGCGGAGCCGAACAGCTGGGGCCAGAACGCGGCCAGGCCCTCCAGGTCGGGCCGCGGGATCCAGGAGATCTGGCGCCCGGCCTGTGCGCGGCCCAGGACCAGGACCGGCACCGACGCGGCCACGCCCGCGAGGGCGGCGAGACCGAACCGCAGGAGGACGGAACGCCCCTTGGCGACCGCCGCCACGAGGTGCCCGGCCAGGGCGGTCAGCGCCACCAGGTGCAGCAGCCCGACCGCCGTCGTGGCCAGGGCGTACGCGGCCCAGCGCGGCACGCTGTCGGGACGGTCGAGGGCCCGGAGCAGGAGCAGCGTGGCGAGGGCGACCGCGAGGACGACGAGGGCGTACGGCCTGGCCTCCTGCGCGTACCGCAACACCACCGGCGTCAGGGCGAACAGCAGCCCCGCGACACGGCCCGCCCGGCGCCCGGCCAGCCGCGCCCCGATCAGCGCCGTACAGACCGCCGCTCCGGCGGTCGCCAGCACGGAGGGCAGTCGCAGGGCGAGGTCGGAGTCGCCGAAGAGGCCGGTCCAGCCGTGCAGGAGGAGGTAGTACGTGGCCAGGACGGCGTCGACGTGCTGGATCGTCTCGAGCAGCCGGCCGGTCGAACGGGTGGCCATGTCCCAGGTGTTGAGCTCGTCCTCCCACAGCTGCGGGCCACCCGCCCCGTACAGCCCGAGGACGAGGGCCAGGAGGCCTGGCCACAGCCACGCACTGCCGAACAGCCGGCGATGGCCCCCCTCGGCCGCGGCCCCGGCCGGGTCGGCGGCGAGGCCGGCGGGGGCGGCGAGGCCAGCGGGTTCGGGAGCGTGGTCCCGTACGGAGGCAGGAGTTCCCATCAGCGGTTCCTCACGCGGGGGTGGCGGACATGGGAGCGGAGGCAGGGGCAGATGCAGGCGCAGAGGGAGGAGCAGAGGGAGGAGCAGGAGCGGCGGCCGGGGCGGAAGCGGGGGCGCCGACGGGTGCAGGAGCGGAAACAGGCGCAGGGCCGGAAGCGGGCGCTGGAGCGGAAGCCGACGCGAGGGCGGGAGCCGGGGCCGACGTGAGGGAGGTAGCCGACGGGAAGGCGGGAGCCGGGGCCGACGCGAGGGCGGGAGCCGGGGCCGGAGGGGCGGCGGAAGTGGGGGACGGAGGGGTGGCGGAAGTGGGGGACGCGGCGAGTTTCGCCACGGCGAACTCGCGGTTGGCGCGGGTCTGCTCGCGGTAGGCCGGGGGCAGGTCCGGGAGGCCGAGCAGCCGGTCGCAGGCGGCGAGCGAGGCCTCGTGGTCGCCCACCCAGTACGCGGTGATCGAGTACTCGAACAGCAGCCCCCAGCGGTACACCCACGGCTGGAGGAACAGCACGTCGTCGACGGGCTGCGGCCGGTCGAGGACGGCCGAGACGATCGCGTGGGCGGCGTGGTGGCGGTTCAGCTTGCGCAGCCGCGCGGCCAGCTCGTAACAGGCTTCCAGGCGCTGCGGACGTGACTCCCAGGCCCGTACGAGGGTGTCCTGTGCGGTGGGCCAGTCGCCGGCCTCCGCAGCGAGGATCCCCGCCTGGAGCAGGGAGTAGTAGACCTCCTCGCCCCAGCCGCCCATGGCCGCGCGCCGCTCGTAGAGGGCTGCCGCCTCCTTCGCGCGGCCCCCCGTGTCCCGCAGGGTCTGGGCGAGGTAGAAGACCGTACGGGGGTTGGCCGGGTCGCGCTCCAGCTCGGCGCTCAGGAGGCGGGCGTCGCGCTCGAACTTGTCGTGGCGCGAGCCGCCGTCGGCGTGGTCCTCGATGACGAGCGCGTCGAGGTTCCGCTGGACGTGGTCGCGGTCCGTGGTCAGGTACTCGTGCGTGACGCCCTCGTACCGCCACGGCAGATCGCCTCTGACCAGGCGTTTGATCCGGTACTCCAGCGCGCCGCGGTGCCGCAGCATGTACGCGTCGGCGGTCAGTTCGGGCAGCGGCCCCTCCTCGCGCAGCACGTGGTCGGCGTCGAGGAGGAGCAGGTAGTCGGCCCGGCCACGGGCGCGGGCGATGTTCAGGCTCCGGTTGTGGCCGAAGTTCACCCACGGCTCCTCCACCAGCTCGCCGGGAATGCCGGCGAGGGCACTCCGGATCAGCTCCTGGGTGCCGTCGGTGGACCCGGTGTCGGAGATGACCCAGGTGGTGACGAGGTGCCGGACGGAGGCGAGGCAGCGTTCGATCACCGCGGCCTCGTTCTTGACGATCATGCACAAGCAGAAGGACGGCTGCACGGCAACACCACTTCCGGTGGGCGGGGCGGGGGGCGACCGTACGCACGACCATGGCGGGCGCGGCGGCGGCACGCCGACCCGGCGCCGTGGGTTCGCCTTCGCGTACGCATCCATTCGGCTAGAGCGAATACGCCATGGCGCTGAGAGCGCCCGCTGACCCATCAAGGCTTCGCGCGTGCGATCCGACGATCAGAAAGGAAGCTCATATGCGCTTCCGGGACATCACTCGCCTCTCACGCCGGCGGGACCGCCGGCGGAGGAAGGAGCATGCATGCGTCCTGATCCCAGGACTCGGTCCAGGTCGCCGCTCGGGCCGCTGCCGCGACGGCGCGCCTGGTTGAGCGGTGGCGCGCTCGCCTCGGTCGCATTGGTCCTGACGGGCTTCACGCCCTCGGCCTCGGCATGGGGCGACCCGGTCGCCGACGGCCGGCCGGGCCTCGCGGCGGCCGGCCCGATGACCGACGACGAGTGCAAGGACCGGCCGCCGCACGAGGACCAGGGCCCGCCCCCGTGGGAGCAGCAGGGTCCGCCGCAGCACGAGGACCAGGGCCCGCCTCCGTGGGAGGACCAGGGCCCGCCGCCCTGGGAGCAGGGACCGCCGCCACACGGCGAGGACGGCCCGCCGCCGTGGGAGCAGGGGCCGCCGCCACACGGCGAGGACGGCCCGCCGCCGTGGGAGCAGCAGGGTCCGCCGCGCGGTCACGACGGGCCGCCGGGCTTCGGCGGGTTCCAGCAGTTCCTGGACCACCAGATCGGCTCGGTCACCGGCGACCGCTACGTCCGCGCCATGACCCCTGCGGGCGGCGACCACGACAAGTGCAAGGTGGGCCCGACGGGACCGACGGGTCCGAAGGGCCCCACCGGCCCGACAGGGCCGACGGGCCCGAAGGGCAATACGGGCGCGACCGGCGCGACCGGTGCCACGGGTTCGACCGGACCCACCGGGCCGACCGGGCCGACGGGTTCCACCGGTGCCACGGGTGACACCGGACCGAAGGGCGACACCGGCGACACCGGCCCCGCAGGAGCAACCGGAGCAACCGGCGACACCGGACCCACCGGACCGACCGGCCCCACCGGCGCCACGGGTGACACCGGACCGAAGGGCGACACCGGCGACACCGGCCCCGCAGGAGCAACCGGAGCAACCGGCGACGCCGGCCCCACGGGACCGACCGGCCCGACTGGCCCCACCGGCGCCACCGGTGACACCGGGCCCAAGGGCGACACCGGCGACACCGGCCCCGCAGGAGCAACCGGAGCGACCGGCGACGCCGGACCGACCGGCGACACCGGACCCACCGGCCCCACGGGACCGACGGGACCGACCGGCCCCACCGGCGCCACCGGTGACACCGGACCGAAGGGCGACACCGGCGACACCGGCCCCGCAGGAGCAACCGGAGCAACCGGCGACATCGGACCTGCCGGGCCCACCGGTCCTACCGGCCCGACCGGGCCCACCGGCGCGACCGGCGCGACCGGCGCCACGGGGGCGACGGGCGCGACCGGACCCTGCTCGGACATCGACCTCTACGCTCCGTCGGCCACCGAGGACCAGCAGGCGGTGCTCACCGGCGGCAGGGTGTACGTCGGCAGGGCGCCCAATGCGGGCGGGACGATCACCTGGCAGGACCTCACCAACGCGACCGCGACGATGACGGACCCCGCCAACGCCAACTTCCCCGGCGGGGCCTGCGGCGTCTCGTACGACAACCAGGGCAACACGGCCCTCGTCAAGATCGTGACCGTGAACGGGCAGGTGTGGCAGACGGTTGGCGACACCAACGGCACCAACTTCATCTGGAACCAGCCGTGGGTCCAGCAGACGACGCCCACCCCGGCGGTCCTCCGCAACAACAAGTTCATGCGCGCCCTGCCCCCCGGGGCGCCCCGCAACCCCATCCCGCACGGCGTGATGCGCCCTTGACCGAAAGGTGAAACACCGAGGGGCGGTGCTCCCGCCGTTTCGCCGGTGGTGCACCGCCCCTCGTGGCTCGGCCCTCCTGTCAGGGCCGGGCCGGGTCAGGCCGCGACGGTCACTTCTGTCGCGGCCTCGGCCTGCTGCTCCTCCGGCGCCCGCTTCCGCGCGCTCTTGAGGAGGATGACCAGTCCCGCGCTGACCAGCGTGCCGGCGGCGATCGCCAGCAGGTACAGCAGCGGGTTGCCGATCAGCGGGATCACGAAGACACCGCCGTGCGGGGCCCGCAGGGTGCACTCGAAGGCCATCGACAGCGCGCCGGTGACCGCGCCGCCCGCCATCGCCGCCGGGATGACCCGGAGCGGGTCGGCCGCGGCGAACGGGATGGCGCCCTCGGAGATGAAGGACGCGCCGAGCACCCACGCCGCCTTGCCGTTCTCGCGCTCGGCCCTGGTGAAGAGCCGGCCGCGGACGGTCGTGGCGAGCGCCATCGCGAGCGGCGGGACCATGCCCGCGGCCATCACCGCGGCCATGACCTTGAGCGAGCCCTCGTTGGGGTTGGCGAGGCCGCCGACGGCGAAGGCGTACGCGACCTTGTTGACCGGGCCGCCGAGGTCGAAGCACATCATCAGGCCGAGGATGACGCCGAGGATCACCGCGTTGGCGCCGGAGAGGCCGGAGAGCCAGTCGGTGAGGGCCTTCTGGAGGCTCGCGATCGGCTTGCCGATCACGAGGAACATGAGGAAGCCGACCACCATCGACGACAGCAGCGGGATCACGACGACCGGCATGATGCCCCTGAAGACGGGAGGTATCCGCACCTTCTGGATGGCGAGGACGGTGCCGCCCGCGACGAGACCGGCGACCAGGCCGCCGAGGAAGCCCGCGTTGATGGTGAGCGCGACGGCGCCGCCGACGAAGCCGGGGACGAGACCGGGGCGGTCGGCCATGCCGTACGCGATGTAGCCGGCGAGGACCGGCACGAGGAAGCTGAAGGCGAGTCCGCCGGTCTGGAACATCAGGGCGGCCCAGCTGTCGACCTGGCCCCAGTCGAAGTGCTCGGCCACGGACGGGGCCTTGTTGATGTCCCAGCCGCCGAGCGCGAAGCCGAGGGCGATGAGGAGGCCGCCGGCGGCGACGAACGGCACCATGTAACTGACGCCGGACATCAGCCACTTGCGGAGCCTGGTGCCGTAACCCTCGTCGGGCCCGCCCGCGTTCTCCACCGGCGTGGGCCTTCCGGACGCGGCGGCGGGCGCCGTGACCTCGCCGCGGGCGGCCTTGTCGCGGACCTCGGCGACGAGTTCGGCGGGGCGGTTGATGCCCGCCTTCACGCCGACGTCGACCGTCGGCTTTCCGGCGAACCGTTCCTTCTCCCGTACCGGAACGTCGTGCGCGAAGATCACGCCGTCGGCGGCGGCCACGACCGCCGGGTCGAGCCGGGTGAACCCGGCGGAGCCCTGCGTCTCGACCACGACCTCCACGCCCGCTTCCGCGGCGGCCCGCTCCAGGGCCTCGGCGGCCATGTAGGTGTGGGCGATGCCGGTGGGGCAGGAGGTGACGGCGACGATCCGGAAGGGCTCCTCCGTGGCGGGAGCCCCAGCAGTCGGAGCCTCGACGGGTGCCGGCTCCCCCACCGGCGCCTCCACCGGCGTCTCGGCCTGTGCCTCGGTCGGCGCCTCGGCCTGTGCCGGCTCCTCCGCCGGCAGCTCCTCGCCCGCGATCAGGGACGCCGCTGCCGCCGCCGAGGTCGCCGAGCGGAGAGCGGTGGTGAACTGCTCGTCCATCAGCTGGCGGGCCAGGGAGGACAGGATCGTCAGGTGGGCGTCGTCCGCTCCCGCCGGGGCGGCGATGAGGAAGATCAGGTCGGCCGGGCCGTCGAAGGCCCCGAAGTCGATGCCCGCCGCCGAGCGGCCGAAGGCCAGGGTCGGTTCGGTGACGTGGGCGCTGCGGCAGTGCGGGATGCCGATGCCGCCGTCGAGGCCCGTCGGCATCTGGGCCTCGCGGGCGGCGACGTCCGCCAGGAAACCGTCCAGGTCGGTGACCCGGCCCAGGGCCGCCATGCGCTCGGCGAGCGAACGGGCGGCCGCCTCCTTGGTGTCGGCGGACAGGTCGAGGTCGACCAGGTCCGCGGTGATCATGGTGCTCATCGCGGGCTCCCTTGCTCGCTGAGGACGAGGTCCAGAGGTACGTCGGCGGTCACCGTGACGGCCGACGGGTCGAGGTCCGCCGGGGTGGGCATCTGGCTGCCCGGCAGTTGCACGGCGGCGGCGCCGTGGGCGAGCGCGGCGGCCAGGGCTTCGGGGCCTTCGCCGCCCGCCGCCAGGAATCCGGCGAGCGAGGCGTCGCCCGCGCCGACGTTCGAGCGGACGGCGGTCACGGCGGCGGAGCCGTACCAGACGCCCTCGCCCGTGACGAGGAGCTGGCCGTCCGCGCCGAGGCTGGCGAGCACCGTGCCCGCACCCCGTGCCCGGAGCTCCTCCGCCGCCTTGACCGCGTCGCCGACGGTGGCGAGCGGGCGGCCGACGGCCTCGGCGAGCTCGTCCGCGTTGGGCTTGACGACGTCGGGACGGGCCGCGAGCGCGGCGAGCAGCGAGGGACCCGAGGTGTCGAGGGCGATCCGGGCGCCGGCGCCGTGGGCGCGGGTGACCAGCTCGGCGTACCACTCGGGGGCGAGGCCGCGCGGCAGGCTGCCGCAGCAGGCGATCCAGTCGGCGGCGGGCGAGTACGCGCCGACGGCGGCGAGGAGGGTCTCCGACTCCTCAGGGCTCAGCTCCGGGCCCGGCGCGTTGACCTTCGTCAGCGTGCCGTCCGGCTCGGCGATCGCGATGTTGGAACGGGTGTGGCCGGCGAGCGGCACCGGCGCGACCTCGATGCCCTGGGCGGAGAGGAGGTCGGCGACGAGTGCGCCGGGCGCGCCGCCGAGCGGGACGACGGCGACGGTGCGGTGTCCGGCGGCGGCGACGGCGCGGGAGACGTTGACGCCCTTGCCTCCCGGGTCGACCCGCTCGCCGGAGGCGCGCAGCACCTCGCCGCGCTCCAGGCCCGGGACCTCGTAGGTCCGGTCCAGGGACGGGTTGGGGGTGACGGTGAGGATCATGTGCGTACGACTTCCGTTCCCGCGGCCTCGATCGCCGCGGCGTCCTCGGGGCTGAGCCCGCTGTCGGTGATGAGCAGGTCGACGTCGGTGAGGGAGCCGAAGCGGGCGAAGTGCTCCTGCCCGTGCTTGGCCGAGTCGGCGAGGAGCACGACCCGGCGGGCGGAGGCGAGCACGGCCCGCTTGACGGCGGCCTCGGCGAGGTCGGGGGTGGTGAGACCGTGTTCGGGCGAGAAGCCGTTGGCACCGAGGAAGGCGACGTCGGCGCGGATCTCGCCGTACGCGCGGAGGGCCCAGGCGTCGACGGCGGCGCGGGTGCGGTGCCGGACCCGGCCGCCGACGAGGTGGAGGTCGATGCCGGGATGGTCGGCGAGCCGGGCGGCGACGGGCAGGGCGTGGGTGACGACGGTCAGCGCGCGGTCGAGCGGGAACTCGGCGGCGAGGCGGGCGATCGTGGTGCCCGCGTCGAGGACGACGCTGCCTTCCTCGGGCAGTTCGGCGAGGGCGGCGCGGACGATGCGGTCCTTCTCGTCCGCGGCGGTGGTCTCGCGCTCGGCGAGGTCGGGCTCGAAGTCGAGACCGCCGGCCGGTATGGCACCGCCGTGGACGCGGCGGACGAGGCCGGCGCGGTCGAGGGCCTTGAGGTCGCGCCGCACGGTCTCGGCGGTGACCTGGAACTCCTCGGCGAGGGAGAGCACGTCGACCCGGCCGCTCTCGCGGGCGAGGCGGAGGATCGCTTGCTGGCGCTCCGGTGCGTACATGTGGGTTTACGTCCGTTCCATGCCCGAACCTGTGGTTTCACTGCGAGGCTACGCCCGGTTTTCGGGAATGTAAACGGAGTCGGGCATTCAGTCGGGCATGAACGGGCATCCGTAGGGCCTTCGCCGTAATGTCCGGACCTCCGGCCCCGGCCGGAGGTCCGGGCGGGCATGACGAAGGGCCCCGGTCTCCCGGGGCCCTTCGTCTTCGTCGGACGGATAGCGCGTGCCGACGGGCTACGGATGCGTGCCCTCGCCGTGCCCCACGCCGTGCCGCCGCCGTGGCCTCGCCGTGCCCACACGCCGTGGCGAGGCCGTGCCCCCGCCGTGCCGACGGGCTGCGGACAGGCTGCGGACGGTGCTCGCCGGCCTCGGCGGCCGTCAGCTCACCAGGGCCGGCTCCTTGACCGGGTCCCCGGGGCCGCCCGCCTCGCCCGGCTCCGCCGGCTCGTCCTGGGCTCCCTCGACGTGCTGCTTCGGCTTCACCGGCAGCGCGAACATCACCAGGAAGATGCCGGCGAGGACCACGGCCGCCCAGCCCAGCGAGTTCTGGAAGGCGTTCGTGAACGCCGCGCCCGTCTCCGCCGGGGCCGCGGCCAGCCGCTTCTCGTCGATCGTGCCGAAGAACACCACCGACACCAGACCGAGGCCCAGCGCGTTGCCCATCTGGCCGGTCGTGTTGATCAGACCCGAGGCGGAACCCGCGTGCTCGCGCGGCACCTCCGACAGCACCGCGTCCGTGAGCGGCGCCACGATCAGGCCCATGCCCAGGCCCATCACCATCAGCGGCGGAATCATCTGCCACGGGGCGATGTCCGTGCCGTACCGGCCCGCGACGAAGAAGTAGAGCAGGATGCCCGCGGCCATGATCAGCGCGCCCGCCTGGAGCACCTTCCGGCCGAAGCGCGGAACGAGCGCCTGCACCGACAGACCCGCCGCGGTGGAGACCGCGATGGAGAACGGCACACCGGTCAGACCGGCCTTCAGCGGGCTCCAGCCCAGCCCGATCTGCATGTAGAGCGTCCAGACCAGGAAGAAGATGCCCATCACGACGCCGAAGGTCAGCTGGACGGCGATGCCGGCGGCGAAGGACTTCACCTTGAACAACGACAGTTCGACGAGCGGCGAGCCGTCCTTGCGCGTCTTGTACCGCTCGTACGCGACGAGCGCCGCGAACACGACGAGGCTGCCGGCCATCATCAGGTGGCCCCACAGCGGCCAGTCCAGCTCACGGCCGCGGGTCAGCGGGTAGATCAGCATCAGCAGCGCCACCGTCACCAGGACCACGCCCACCAGGTCGAGACGGAGGGCCTGCGGCGCCTTCGACTCGGCGATGAACCTTCGGCCGAGGATGAGCGCCGCGACGCCGACCGGCAGGTTGATGAGGAAGATCGGGCGCCACTCCAGTCCCGCAATGTTCCACTGCGTCAGCAGCGCGCCGAGCAGCGGCCCGGACACCGCGCCCAGGCCGATGATCGCGCCGAACATGCCGAAGACCTTGCCGCGCTCGTGCGCCGGGAACGTGACGTGCACGATCGACAGGACCTGCGGCACCATCAGCGCCGCCGCCGCGCCCTGGAGGAGGCGGGAGCCGACCAGCATCTCCTGGTTGGCCGCGAGACCGCAGAGCGCGGACGCGACGGTGAAGCCCGCCGTACCCAGGAGGAACAGGCGCCGGCGGCCGTAGATGTCGCCGAGCCGTCCGCCGGTGATCAGGCCCGCGGCGAACGCGAGCGCGTAGCCGGCGGTGATCCACTGGATCGCGCCGAACGAGGCGCCGAGGTCCCGCTCGATGCTGGGGATCGCGATGTTGACGATCGTGGCGTCGACCAGGTCCATGAAGGCCGCGGTCATGACGATGGCGAGGGCGATCCAGCGCCTCTTGTCGGCGGTGTCAGCGGTGTTAGCGGTGTCTGCGGTTGCCGCATTCTCTGCGGCCGTTGCCGCATCTGCCGCATCCCTGACGGCGTCGTGTGAACTCATGGGATGAACGTAGAGGTCATATAGGTCAGCTGATGTCCTAGATGCGTCGCATCCTGGAACGCATGACGGACACTCCGGCACGACTCCTGAATCTGCTGTCGCTCCTCCAGACCCCGCGCGAGTGGCCCGGCAGCGAGCTCGCCGACCGGCTCTCGGTCTCGCCGCGCACGATCCGCAGGGACATCGACCGGCTGCGCGACCTCGGCTATCCGGTCGAGGCGACGAAGGGCGCGGTGGGCGGCTACCGGCTGGTCGCCGGCACGGCCATGCCGCCGCTGCTCCTCGACGACGAGGAGGCCGTGGCCATCGCGGTCGGGCTGCGCGCGGGCGCCGGGCACGCCATCGAAGGCATCGAGGAGGCCTCCGTACGGGCCCTGGCCAAGCTGGAGCAGGTGCTGCCGTCCCGGCTGCGGCACCGGGTCTCGACCCTCCAGAACGCGACGATCCCGCTGACCCGCGGGGACGGCGCCACCGTCGCTCCGCAGACCCTGACCGCGCTGGCCGGCGCGGTGACGGGGCAGGAGCGGCTGCGCTTCGGCTACCGCGCGGGCGACGGGACCGAGACGAAGCGGCTGGTCGAGCCGTACCGACTGGTGTCGACGGGGCGGCGCTGGTACCTCGTCGCGTACGACATGGGGCGCGAGGACTGGCGGACCTTCCGGGTCGACCGGGTCAGCGAGCCGTTCCCGACGGGGGCGCGCTTCTCGCCGCGGGAGCTGCCCGCGGGCGACGCGGCGGCGTACATGGTCCGCTCCATGGCGCGGGCCCAGCCCGAGATCGAGCTGGACGTGAGTTTCGCGGCGCCGGCCGAGTTCGTCGCGGGGCGGCTGCCGGCGCATCTGGCGCCGGTTCCCGTCGGGGAGACGAGCTGCCGGCTGCGGGTGCGGACCGCCGACTCGGTCGAATGGCTGGCGCTGCGACTGGCCCTCGTCGACGCGGCCTTCACGATTCACGGGCCGGAGTCGCTGCGCGCGTACACGGAGGAGCTGGGGGCGCGGCTGGGGGCGGCGGCGCGCTGAGCGCCTCGCCCTCGCGGGCGGCGCGGGGCGGTGCGGCTCGCCCGTCGCGGGTGCGCGCGGCGGCGCGGTGCGGCGCCGCCTGGCCTGCCCGTCGTGGTGCGCGGGGGCCGTTCCGGTGGCCGCGTTCGGGACTGCATGATTTACGGCGCTGTCTGGTCCCTGCCTTGCTGAGGGCCTCGTCCGCGCCACAAATCACGCGTCACGTCCCGAACGCGGCCACCTCCACGGCCCCCGCTCCCGCCGTCTGTCTCTGCGGGTAGCGTGTCCCATCCCGGACATGTTCCTGTCCGTGGGGCTCTGCGGCGTGGCGGGTGCCCGGGCTTCCGGGGAGCTCGGGCACCGTGTGCCGGCCGCTTTACGCCACCGCGTCGAAGCCCGTGTCGCGGGCCAGCTTCTTGAGTTCGAGCAGTGCGTGCTTCTCGATCTGGCGGATGCGCTCGCGGGTCAGGCCGTGTTCCTTGCCGACCTCCGTGAGGGTGCGCTCGCGGCCGTCCTCGATGCCGTAGCGCATGCGGATGATCGAGGCCGTCCGGTTGTCGAGCTTGTCGATCAGGTCGTCCAGCTCCTCACTGCGGAGCAGGGTCAGGACGGACTGCTCGGGTGAGATCGCCGAGGTGTCCTCCAGCAGGTCGCCGAACTGCGTCTCGCCCTCGTCGTCCACCGACATGTTGAGCGAGACCGGGTCGCGGGCCCAGTCGAGGACGTCCGTGACCCGGTCGGGCGTCGTGCCCAGCTCGGCGGCGACCTCCGCGGGCTCCGGCTCGCGTCCGTGCTCGCGGTTGAACTCGCGCTGCACCCGGCGGATGCGGCCCAGCTCCTCCACCAGGTGGACGGGGAGGCGGATGGTGCGGGACTGGTCGGCTATGGAGCGGGTGATGGCCTGGCGGATCCACCACGTCGCGTACGTGGAGAACTTGAAGCCCTTCGCGTAGTCGAACTTCTCGACCGCGCGCACCAGGCCCGCGTTCCCCTCCTGGATGAGGTCCAGCAGCGGGAGCCCGCTGCGCGGGTAGCGCCGGGCCACGGCGACGACGAGCCTCAGGTTGGACTTGATGAACAGGTCCTTGGCACGCTCGCCCTCCGCGACCAGCGCTTCGAGCTCCTCGCGGGTCGCCTCGGTCGGGCTTTCCAGCTCGCCGTCGAGGATCTGCTGGGCATACACCCCGGCCTCGATCGTCTGGGAGAGCTCGACCTCCTTGGCGGCGTCGAGCAGGGGCGTGCGGGCGATCTCGTCGAGGTACATGCCGACCAGGTCGCGGTCGGCGATCTCCCCGCCCACGGCGCGAACGCTGCTTGCCCGGCTGTCTCCGCTCGCGGCGGACGACTGACGACGGGCGACGGCACGGGTTGCCATGCGTGCTCCCTTGCTGAGTAGGTCGCGACACCCTTGCGGGTGCCCTGCATCCGACGGAAACAACGACTGGAATCAGGACAGAATTCCCACCCGGCACATGGATTTTCGCGATCATGCAGTATCCTGCGCCGCCGCCGCACGAGGCGTACGCCGACAGGACCTGCGGACGTGCAGGTCAGGGCGGGCACGGAGGGTGACAGGGGCGTGCTCACCGGGCCGCGGGGGCGGTTGGAGGTGAGACTGCGATCACACTCGGAGCAGCGGCTTCCTCGGCTCCGCTCCCACCCTGAAGACGGCGTGCGCCGCCTTCCGGTTGCTCAGCGCGCTCAGCCGAACTGGACCGAGCGCTTCGCCAGGCCCATCCAGAAGCCGTCGATCACGCTCCGTTCCCGGTCCAGGTCGCCGGCCGCGTCCGCCGCGCCCATGGTGACGAAGAGCGGCGCGAAGTGTTCGGTGCGCGGGTGGGCGAGCCGGCCGGCGGGTGACCGGTGCGCGAAGTCGAGCAGCGCGTCGACGTCGTGCGCGGCGAGCGCCTCGTGGCCCCACGCGTCGAACTCGGCCGACCAGCCGGGCACGCCGCCGGTGTGCCGCAGGGCCGCCAGGTTGTGGGTGAAGAAGCCGCTGCCGACGATGAGGACGCCCTCGTCCCGGAGTGGTGCCAGCTTGCGGCCGATGTCCATCAGACGGCGCGGGTCGAGGGTGGGCATGGAGATCTGGAGGACCGGGATGTCGGCCTCGGGGAACATCTCCACCAGCGGCACGTACGCGCCGTGGTCCAGGCCGCGGTCGGGGATGTCCTGCACGGGCGTGCCGGGTGCGCGGAGCAGCTTGCGGACGGATTCGGCGAGCTCGGGCGCGCCGGGCGCCCCGTACCGGACGCGGTAGTAGTGCTCGGGGAAGCCCCAGAAGTCGTAGACGAGCGGGACGGTCTCGGTGGCGCCGAGGGCGAGCGGGGCCTCTTCCCAGTGGGCGGAGACGATGAGGATCGCCTTGGGGCGGGGCAGGCCCGCGGACCAGGCGGCGAGCTCGCCGGGCCAGACCGGGTCGTCGGCGAGCGGCGGGGCGCCGTGGGAGAGGTAGAGGGCCGGCATCCGCGTGGGGGCGGGGTTCCGTTCGAGCGTGGCGTCCATGGCGTCCGCCTTCCGTTCCAAAGTTCCTTGAAGTTTCAAGCTTGCTGCTCACGGACAGCTTAGACCCGATCTAGTTCAACTTTCAAGAACTGGTCGTACCATGGATCCATGACCGAACCCCGCTGGCTCAGCGACGCGGAACAGCGCACGTGGCGCTCCTACCTCCATGCCACCACCCTCCTGGAGGACCATCTCGACCGCCAGCTGCAGCGCGACGCCGGGATGCCGCACATCTACTACGGGCTGCTCGTCCAGCTCTCCCAGGCACCGCGGCGCCGGATGCGCATGACCGAGCTGGCCAAGGACGTGAAGATCACCCGCTCCCGTCTCTCGCACGCCGTCGCGCGGCTCGAGAAGAACGGCTGGGTGGCCCGCGAGGAATGCCCCTCCGACAAGCGCGGCCAGTTCGCCACCCTGACGGACGAGGGGTACGAGGTGCTGCGCCGCACCGCGCCCGGCCATGTCGAGGCCGTACGGCAGGCGCTCTTCGACCGGCTGACCCCGGAGCAGGTGGACCAGCTCGGCGCGATCATGCGGACGGTCGCCGAGGGCCTCCAGCCCACGGACCCGAACGCGGACCTGCCCTGGCTCCGCTGACGGTCAGCGGGGCCAGGGCAGGGTGCGCCAGGTGGTGTGCGGGGCTCAGTGGGCGACGACCGGGATCCTCACCTCGTCCTCGACGCCCGAGCCGGAGCCCGATCCGGCCACCGGACCGGCTCCCGGCTTCCCGGTGTTGATGAGGGTGACGGCGATCGTGGCCGAGACGACCAGGATGCCGACCGCCCACCAGATCGCGGACGAGTAGCCCTCGACCATGCCCTGCAGCTGGAGCAGCTTCTGCGCCGCCGGGGTGGTCGCGGCCGCCGCGTTGTCCGTGAGGTACGCGGTGGTCGCCGAGGCGGCGATGGTGTTGAGCAGGGCCGTACCGATGGCGCCGCCGACCTGCTGCGAGGTGTTGACCATCGCGGAGGCCACACCGGCGTCACGCGGGTCCACGCCGTGCGTGGCCAGCGACATGGCCGGCATGAAGGCGGTGCCCATGCCGAGGCCGAGCAGCAGCTGCGCGGGCAGGATCAGGCCCGCGTACGAGGAGCCGATCTCCAGCTGCGTCAGCAGCAGCATGCCGACGCCGGCGGTCAGGAAGCCCGGGCCCATCAGGAGGCGCGGCGCGACCCGGGTCATCAGCCGGGTGCCGATCTGGGTGGAGCCGACGATCATGCCCGCGATCATGGGCAGGAACGCGAAGCCCGTCTTGACCGGCGAGTAGCCCTTCACGACCTGGAGGTAGTAGGTCAGGAAGAGGAACAGGCCGAACATCGCGATGACGGCGAGGCCGAGGGAGAGGTACACACCGCCGCGGTTGCGGTCGGTCAGCACCCGCAGCGGCAGCAGCGGGGACTTCACCCGGGCCTCGGTGAGCACGAACGCGCCGAGCAGCACGACCGAGCCGACGAACATGCCGATCGTCACCGGGTCGCTCCAGCCTTCGGACTCGGCGCGGGTGAAGCCGTAGACGAGCGCGACCAGGCCGAGGGTGGACAGGACGACGCCGGGGATGTCGAGCGGCGAGCGGTTGCGGCCGCCGGCCGGCTCGCGGATCACGAAGTAGGCGCCGGCCGCGGCGACGACCGCGAACGGGATGTTGACGAAGAAGGTCCAGCGCCAGTTCAGGTACTCGGTGAGGAAGCCGCCGAGGATCAGACCCACGGCGCCGCCGCCACCGGCGATCGCACCGTAGATGCCGAAGGCCTTGGCGCGCTCCTTGGCGTCGGTGAACATCACCGCGAGCAGCGACAGGGCGGCGGGCGCGAGCAGCGCGCCGAACGCGCCCTGGAGGGCACGGGCGCCGAGCATCATCGCCTCGCCGGTGGCGGCGCCGCCGAGCGCGGAGGCCGCGGCGAAACCGATCAGACCGACGACGAAGGCGCGCTTGCGGCCCCACAGGTCGGCGATCCGGCCGCCGAAGAGCAGCAGGCCGCCGAAGGCGAGCGCGTAGGCGGTGATGACCCATTGCCGGTTGCCGTCCGATATTCCCAGGTCCTGCTGGGCGGTGGGCAGGGCGATGTTCACGATGGTCGCGTCGAGCACGACCATCAGCTGGGCGAGGGCGATGAAGCCCAGGGCTTTCCAGCGGCTGGGGTCGGCCGTGGCCGGCGGGGAGTACGCGGTGATTTTTGACATGGGGGTAGCCACCTTTTGGCGCGAAAGGGTGAAAAAGGGATGTAGCGGGGCGGGCGTAGGCGGGGGGAGTGGGCGGGCGTGTGAGTAACGAAGGGAAAGGGGCCGGCCTGGGGCCTGGGGTTACGAGGCGGGCTCGGCCTCGGCCCTCAGGCCCTCCAGGGTCGCGGCGCAGCCGGGCAGTTCGGAGCGCGCCGGCGCTTCGAGGCCGTCCAGGAACACCTGCAGATGACGGTGGACGAACCGGTCCATGTTCAGACAGGCCGTGCCGGGCAGCGGCCGGGTCAGCTGGGAGACCGCGATCATCAGGTCGCCGACGCCGACGTCGGCCCGCATCCGGCCGGCGCCCTGCGCGCGGTCGACGAGCTCCTGGACGGCCTTCTCCAGGCGCGAACGCCCGGCCAGCAGATCCGGGTGGTCCTTGTCGAAGTCGCCGTCGAGCATCGGGCACAGGGCACCGACCCGCTCGTCGGCGGCGGCGTGGACGAAGCGGCGTACGGCGGCGAAGGGGTCGCTCTCCCGCTCGGCGGCCTCGGCGGCCCGCTCGGTGATGCGGGCCGTGAGGGAGAGGATGACCTCGCGGACCAGGTCGGCACGCTCGGGGAAGTTGCGGTAGAGCGTGGCGTTGCCCACGCCGGCGCGGCGCGCTATCTCGTCGAGCGGCACCTGCGCGCCGGACTCCACGAACATCTCACGGGCGGCGGTGACGATCCGCTCGCGGTTGCGCACCGCGTCCGCCCGCGGGCGGGGCACGCGGCGCGCGGCCGCGGCGTCGGCGGTGCTGCTGCTCACGGCCGTACCTCCCAGGGTCATCCGGGGACCGAGTCCCCACTTCGTCGAACACAGGCATAAACGGGGAACGGATCCCCGGTTATTTCCCGCTTCAACTGTGACCTGGGTCACATTCCGGTTTCGCCTTCGCATACCCCGGTCGGGCCACCCGACGGGCGCACCTCCGTCTGCCGCCCGAGGCTGATCGCACGGCGCCGGTCACTCGCGGCGCGGACAGAGAGGCGACCGCATGCAGGACACCCGCCGACACATACGCAGGCCCATCGCCCTGGCCTCGGCGGCCGCTCTCGCGATCGCCGCCCTGGCAACGGCCAGCACGACCCTGCCCGGCCCGGCCCCCGCCTCGGCGGGACCGGTGGCCGCCGGCCCCGGGGAAGCGCCGCTGGCACCGTGCCGGATCGCCACGACGATGGGTGTGCAGATGTCGGAGGGCGTGCCCACCGCCCCCGGATACGTCCGCTCCACCGGCCGTCTCAGGGCCCTCAACCTGATGATCGACTTCCCGGACGCCCCGGGGCAGGGCACGGCCATGAGCCGCTTCCGCGAGTTCTTCCCGCAGACCTCGGAGTGGTTCCGCGTCAGCTCGTACGGCCGTCTCCACTACCACCCGGAGACCCCGATACCCGACTGGCTGCGGATGCCCCGCCCCTTCTCCTCGTACGGCGTCGAGCGCGGCTCGCCGTACGAGCCGGGCTACCGGGGGCTCGTCGAGGACATCGTGAAGGCCGCCGACGCGCGGGTGGACTTCAGCTCGTACGACCTGCTCAACGTCCTGGTCACACCGAACGCCGGGCCCTCGGCCCTCGACACCGTGCTGTCCGTGACCTTCTCCGGCAACGAGGACGCCCCGTACGCGGACGGCGTCCCGCTCGCCAACACGTCCTTCGTCTACAGCCGTCAGGACGACGGCTCGGGCACGTACGCCGAGACCGGCTACCGGGTCCTGCCGCACGAGAACGGCCATGTCTTCGGACTGCCCGACCTCTACACCGCCGACGGCGGCGGCACCGTCGGGCACTGGGACATCATGTCCGAGGACTGGGGGGCCAACAACGACCTGCTCGGCTGGCACAAGTGGAAGCTCGGCTGGCTCGACGACGAGCAGGTCGGCTGCGTCTCCCGGGCCGGCGACTTCGACTACACGCTCACCCCGCTCGCCACCGCCGGCGGCCGCAAGCTCGCCTTCGTCCCGCTCTCCGCCACCTCCGGCTACGCGATCGAGGTGCGCACCCGCGACGGCAACGACGAGGCGGTCTGCAAGACGGGCGTCCTCGTCTACAAGGTCGAGACGGACGTGGACACCGGACACGGGCCGGTCACCGTCACCGACAGCGACCACGACAGCGGCGGCTGCACCCGCCGCCCCAACGTCCACTCCGAGCTGTCCGACGCCCCGTTCGGGCCGGGCGAGAGCTTCACCGACCGGACCAACGGCATCCGCGTCACCGTCGTCGGCGACGACCCGGCGACGGGCGGCTACCGCATCCGCGTCTCGCGCTCCTGAGGCGCCGAGGCCTTTGCCGCCTGTGCGGACTGGGTGGCCTGGGTGGCCTGGGTGGCCTCCGCCGCCTGTCCCGCCCGAGCGGCCTCCGCGGCCTGGGTGGCCTCCGCAGCTTGTGCGCGCAGGTCCCGCTTGAGGACCTTCCCGGCCGCGTTGCGCGGCAGCTCCGCCTCCCGTACGAGGACGTGCGCGGGCACCTTGAAGGCGGCGAGCCGCGCGCCGACGTGCGCGCGCAGTTCCGCCGGGCCGGCCGTCGCACCCGGCCTGAGCCGCACCACGGCGGCGACCTCCTCGCCGAGGACCGGGTGCGGTACGCCGACGACGGCGGCCTCGACGACGTCCGGGTGGTCATGGAGCACGCCCTCCACCTCGACGCAGTACACGTTCTCGCCGCCCCTGAGGACCATGTCCTTGATCCGGTCGACGACGGTGACCCGGCCGTCCCGGATCCGCGCGAGGTCGCCGGTGCGGAACCAGCCGTCCTCCGTGAACGCGGCGCGGGTCGCCTCCTCGTCGCCCCAGTAGCCGCGCACCAGGGACTGGCCGCGCAGCCACAGCTCGCCCACGCCCTCGGCGTCCGGCGCGTCGATCCGCACCTCGGTGGCCGGGGTGGGCCGGCCGACGCTGGTGGGATGGGCACGGTACTCGGCGCCGAAGTTGGCGAGCACGCCGCCGCAGGTCTCGGTGAGTCCGTAGCCGTTGCGGGGCTCGATCCGCTCCCCGTACGCGGCGGCGATCCGCGCCGTGATCTCGGGCGGCGCGGCCGCTCCCCCGGTGTTGAGCTGGACGAGCGAGGCCAGCGGGTCGCCGGTGCGCTCGGCGAGGTCGAGCAGTTGGAGGGCGGTGGTGGGGACGCCCGCGTAGTGGGTGACGCCGTGGACGCGGATCAGCTCCAGGGCCTTGGCCGGGTCCCACTTACGCATGAGGACGAGGGTGCCGCCGGCCGCCATGACCGAGAAGAAGGAGGTGAAGGCGGCCACGTGGAAGAAGGGGAAGGTGGTGAGCGAGACCGGCGCGGGCCCGGCGCCCGGCCGTTCGCCGCGGCGCAGCGCGGAGGCGGCGGCGAAGTAGCGCGGGTTCATGGCCGCGCCCGCCTGCGCGAGATGGGTGGCGACGGCGCCCTTGGGGCGGCCGGTGGTGCCGGAGGTGTAGATGATCGTGGCGTCGTGCTCGGGCAGCACCTCGACGGCGGGCGGCCCGAGGTGCGGGTCGGTGTCGGGGACGTACGCCTCGAAGCCCTCGGGCAGCGCCCGGTCCGGCTCCCCGTGGAACACGATCCCGGGCACGGCGTGGGCGCGGGCCCAGGCGGCGACCCGCGGGACCCGCTCGCCGTCCACGAGCAGCACGCGCGGCGTGCAGTCGTCGAGGGCGTACGTGAACTCGCCCTCGGTCCACCAGGCGTTGAGCGGTACGGCGACGAGCCCGGCGAGCTGGGTGGCCCAGAAGGCGACGTGCCACTCGGGGTGGTTGCGCATCGCGACGACCGCCCGGTCACCGGGGCGCAGGCCGTGCACGTCGAGGAGACGGCGGGCGAGGCCGCAGGCGGCGTCGAAGAACGCGCGGTAGCCGGTCACGCCGTCCTCGGAGACGAGGAAGGGAAGGTCGCCGAAGCCCCAGGTGGCCTCGACGAACTCTCGCAGGGTCCGGGGCCCGCCCGCGTAGACGCCGTCCTCGACGGCGAAGGGCGCACCGGGAACGGTCAGCGCGCGGGTGAGCGCGGGGTCGGCGAAGGGGTCGGCGACCGGGGCGGCATGCGGGCCGCCGTGCGGGCCGTTGGGTGCCGGGGCGGCGTGCGGGCCGCCGTACGGCCCGGTGGGAGCGGGATCGGCTTGCACGTCGCCGTACGGGCCGGTGGGCGCCTCGGCCGCGTCCGGATCGCCGTACGCGCCTCTGGGCGCCTCGGCCGCGTGCGGGCCGGTGAAGGAAGTGGCGTGCGGATCGCCGTACGGCCCGGTGGGCGCCTCGGCCGCGTCCGGATCGCCGTACGCGCCTCTGGGCGCCTGGGCCGCGTGCGGGCCGCTGAAGGGAGCGGCGGGCTGGTCGCCGTACGCACCCGTGGGCGCCTCGGCCGCGTGCGGGTCGCCGTACGCGCCTCTGGGCGCCTGGGCGGCGTGCGGGCCGCTGAAGGGAGCGGCGGGCTGGTCGCCGTACGGCCCGGTGGGCGCCTCGGCCGCGTCCGGATCGCCGTACGCGCCTCTGGGCGCCTGGGCCGCGTGCGGGCCGCTGAAGGGAGCGGCG
>NZ_JBHXTJ010000005.1:68488-95199 GCF_042677525.1 Streptomyces sp. NPDC127114 | reverse complement strand
CGGGCTGGTCGCCGTACGGCCCGGTGGGCGCCTGGGCGGCGTGCGGATCGTCGTGCCGGGCGGTCGGCGTCGGGCCGGTGTGCGGCTTCGTGTGGTGCTCGGCCACCTGTACGACCTCTTTCCCATGCCCTGAGCGCTTGCTCAGCCGCCCGGGTTCCGACGCTATGCCCGCCCGCCGGGGCGGTCAAGGTCGCGCGGGTCTCACCCGACGGTCTCGCGCCCGGCCGTCTCGCCCGGCGGCGGGCCGGGCGGTTCCGCCTCCGGGTCGCCCGAGGCGACGAAGAGGCCCACCCGGGCGGCGCCGACCACGCGGGGCAGCAGGAAGGTCCAGAACCGGGTGAGCGGGGCCCGCTCCAGCCAGCGCGGGTCCTGATGGCCCAGGGCCTCGTGGCCCGCGGCCACCGCCACGACCGCCGCCGCCACGTCCGGGGCCGTCACGTCGGGCGCGAGCAGCCCGGCGCGCTCGGCCCGCACCACGACGCTCTCGACCCACTCGCGCCACACGCGTCGCAGGTCCCGCGCCGTCCTCGTCCGCTCCGGGCAGGCGCTCAGGGCGAAGCCCGCGCGCAGCACCGGGTCCGACCGCAGCCCCTGGACGAGCTCGTGGCTGGCGTCGATCAGAGACTGCAGCGGCAGCGCCTCACGCTCCCGGGTTATCCGGACGAGCCGGTCGCCGGCCGCGGCGACGACCGCGTCGGCCAGCGCCACCTTGCTGGGGAAGTGGAAGTGCAGGGCTCCGCTGCTGACTCCGGCGCGGGCGCTGATGGTCGCGAGTGACGCGACCTCGAAGCCGTCCCGGTCGAAGAGCGCCGCCGCGGACTCCACAAGGGCGTTGCGGGTCCGAATCGCCCGCTCCTGCTTGGCCAAGGGGCCTCCGTCACTGACCGTGGGGTGACAACGCGCACCGCTCACTCTCTCCCGCACTGTAACAAACCGGATGAGCGGTTTTTCAGTGAACGGGAGGGCTGGAGGCCCCGGGAAGCGGACGGCTCCCCTCAGTCGCGCGCGGCCAGCCGCACCGGCAGTGCTCCGTACCCGTTCAGGAGGAACGTCGGCAGCGGCGCCAACTCTTCGGGCTTACAGGCGAGTTCGAGGTCGGGGAAGCGCTCGAAGAGGGCGGCGAGAGCGACGGTCGCCTCCAGCGTCGCGAGCGGGGCGCCCAGGCAGCGGTGCACGCCGTGCCCGAAGCCGAGGTTGTCGCGGTCGCCGCGCAGCACGTCGAAGCGGGCGGCGTCCGGGCCGTACCGCTGCGGATCGAGGCCGCCCGCCGCGAAGTTGACCAGGATCGGGTCGCCCTGGGCGATCTTCACGCCGTCGAGCTCGATGTCCTCGACGGCGAAGCGCAGCGGCGAGTAGGCGGCGGGACCGTGGATGCGCAGGGTCTCGGCGACCACGTCGTCCCAGGAGGCGCGGCCGGCGCGGACGTGCGCGAGCTGTTCGGGGTGGCCGAGGAGGGCGGCGACGGCGTTGACG
The DNA here is from genome assembly GCF_042677525.1 of Streptomyces sp. NPDC127114. Taxonomy (NCBI): domain Bacteria; kingdom Bacillati; phylum Actinomycetota; class Actinomycetes; order Kitasatosporales; family Streptomycetaceae; genus Streptomyces; species Streptomyces sp. NPDC127114. The sequence goes on along the minus strand of NZ_JBHXTJ010000005.1, from coordinate 93,726 downwards.
ACGAGCGCGGCGGTGGTGTCCTGGCCGGCGGCGATCAACAGGAAGAGGGAGCCGAGGAGTTCGTTCTCGGTGAGGGCGTCGTCGCCGTCGCCGTCGCGGGCCGCGATGAGCGAGGAGGTCAGGTCGTCGCCGGGCACCTCGCGGCGGGCGGCGACGAGTTCGCCGAGCAGCCGGAAGGCGCTGCCGCGCGCGGCCTCCATGGTCTCGGCGCTGACACTGGAGCTGAACACGGTGCGCAGGGCGGCGGTGAGTTCGTCACGGGCGCCGCCTTCGGCGACGCCGAAGAGCTCGCAGATGACCTGGAGGGGCAGCGGTTCGGCGTATCCGGTGCGCAGTTCGACCGGTTCGCCGGCGGTCAGTCGCGCGGTGAGACCGTCGAGGAGCGCGGCGGTGAGCTCCTCGATCCGGGGCCGCAGGGCCGCGGTGCGGCGGGCGGTGAACGCCGCGGCGACCAGCCGGCGCAGCCGGGCGTGCTCGGCTCCGTACGAGAAGAGCATGTTCTCGTTGGCGACCCAGGGGTACAGGGGCCACTCGGGCGTGATCCGGCCTTCGACGAAGGCGGGCCAGTGGCGGCGGGCGTCCTTGGAGACGCGCGGGTCGACCAGGAGCCGCTCGACGTGCTCCTGGCGGACGACGGCCCACGCCCGCACACCGCCGGGGAGTTCGACCTGGACGGCCGGGCCCTGCTCCCTGAGCGCGGCGGCCTCGCCGGCGAGGTCGCGTCCGGTCACGTCGAGGGCGTACGGGCAGGACGCCCTGCCCCCGGCGCCTTCTCTGTCGGCGAGGTCCGTGCGGTCCATCAGCGTGTTCTCCGTTTCGGTTCGGACGGCGTCTTGTCGTTCCGCGCGTGCCCCCGCACACGCAACCGAGGAGAGCGTGGTCTCCCCTCCCTCGGACGAGAGGTCGTCAGCCGGACGTCGACGCGACGGCGGCGCCGTCGGCACGGGCGCGCAGCGCCTCCTCGTAGGCCCGCTCCGCGCGGGGCGGTTCGAAGTCCAGGCGGACGAGCACACCGGGTACGGCGATGGCGCTGAGGAGGGTCCGCATGAGGTCGGCGACGCGGTCCACCATGTCCGCGTGCCCGGTCATGATCTTGGACAGCATCTGAACCCCGGTGAAACTGCCGGTGAACAGGGCAGCCGCGGAGGCGATGTCCACGTGCGGCAGCAGTTCGCCGGCCTCCTTGGCGCTGCTGAGGACGCCCACGTTGTGGTCGATCCAGCCGCGCATCGGCACCTGGCGGTCGAGTCCGTCGTGCAGCGAGCCCTGCTCCACGGTGAGGCGGATGCTGCCGCGCACCATCGGGTCGCCGACCCGCAGCAGGTGGGCCAGGACGAGCGCCTCGTCGGTCAGCTGCTGGAGGTAGAGCTCGCGCTGCGGCACCGGCGGCAGTGCGGCGACCTGTCCGGCGAGCACTTCCTGGGCGAGCTCCTCCTTGGAGGCGAAATGGAAGTACAGGGCGCCCTTGGTCACTCCGCACTTCTTCAGGACCTCGGAGATCGTCGCCGCCTCGTAGCCGACCTCGTCGAAGAGTTCGGCGGCCGCGAGCACGATCTTCTGACGTGTGCGAATGGCCCGCTCTTGTTGCGCCACTACATCCTCCGTACCTCGCGGACGGAAAAAACCGCGAGGCTGGTATTCCAACGGCTCACATGGAGTGACGGTCGGCGGCCGGTCCGGACGAACACCCACCGGCAGTAGGGTTGCCCCGTCGAAGACCGTTTTCTTTACACATCCACATTTCGAGAATAAAACCACCCAACCGGTTTGACAAGGCATTGAAACAAAACCGGATGGTCCGTATCTTACCCTTGGGCAGGTCAGACCATCCCTAACGGTCAACTCACTTCGGGGGACGAGCCGATGCTCAAGCACGCGGAGGCACCACTCAGACACGACGCCGCCGACGACAGCGCCGTGGCCGAACTCACCCGCCTCCTCTTCGACGGCGACGACCGCGAGCGTGTCCACGGCGAATGGCGCCGGCTGATCGCCGACGAGGCCTTCGCCCACCGTCCCGGCCTCACCCCCGCCGAGCGCACCGAACTGTCCTACGAGCGGCTGCGACTGGTCAACGACACCGTCGCCGGCACCGCCGCCGAGGCCCTGACCTACGACGCCCGCAGGCTCGCCGCCCTGCACGAGTGGACCGGATTCGTCGACGGCGGGCTGTGCACGCTCGCCAGCATCCACTACAACCTCTTCCTCGGCAGCCTGCTCGACCACGACGGCTACCGCCGCGACCTCACGGCGTACACCACGATGGAGCGCACCGGCACCTTCCTGTGCACCGAACTCGCCCACGGCAACGACGTCGCCGCGCTCGAGACGGTCGCCGTCCTCGACCGCGAGACCGGCGGGTTCGTGCTGCACACCCCGACCCCCGGGGCCCGGAAGTTCATGCCCAACACCAGCCTCGCCGGCGGGCCGAAGACCGCCGTCGTCGCGGCACGCCTCCTCGTCGACGGCGAGGACCAGGGCGTCTACCTCTTCCTCACCCCGCTCAGCGACGCCGAAGGACATCTGCCCGGCATACGGGTGCAGCGGCTCCCCGACCGCACCGGCACCCCGGTCGACCACTGCCTCACCTCCTTCGAGCACGTACGGCTGCCCCGCGAGGCCATGCTGGAGGCCGCGCACGGCCGGCTCGACAAGGACGGCAGGCTCACCAGCAACCTCGGCAACCGGCGCAAGCGGTTCCTGCGCTCGGTCGGCCGGGTCACCATGGGCAAGCTCTGCATGAGCGGCGGCACCCTCGGCATGGCCCGCGCCGCCCTCGCGATCGCCGTCCGCTACGCCCACCACCGCCAGGTGGCCGCCCCCAAGGCCGGCGAGCGGATACCCCTCACCGCGCACCGCAGCCACCACGGCCGGCTGCTGCGCTCCCTCGCCACCGCCTACGCCATGACCTTCCTGCACCGCTCCGTGCTCGACCGGTGGGCCGCCCACGACCCGACCGACCCGCGGCAGCGCGAGGAGACCGAACGGCTGATCGCCGTCGCCAAGGGCTGGATCACCTGGCAGGCCCGCGACATCACCGTCGAGGCCCGGGAACGCTGCGGCGCCCAGGGCCTCTTCCCCGCGAACGGCATCGCCGACCTGCCGCTCAACGTGGAGGGCGGCATCACCGCCGAGGGCGACAACCTGGTGATCTGGACCAAGGCCGCCTCCGAGCTGGTCTTCGCCCACGAGGCGGGCCCCGCCCGCGCCCCCCGCGGCGAGCTCACCGACCTCGCCTTCCTGCGCGACCTGCACGCCGCCGTCGAGCGCGTCTGGCAGACCCGCGCCCGCGCCGCCCTGCGCGGCGGGCCCTCCGGCGACCCCGTCGGCCGCTGGAACGAGACCTCCGGCGCCGCCCTGGAGATGGTCGCCGCACACGCCCGCACGGCCGCCGCCGACGCCTTCCTCGCCGCGGCCGCCCGCGCCGCCACCCCGCGCGCCCGCTTCCTCCTGGAGCACCTCGCCCGCCTCTTCCTCCTGGACGAACTGCGCCCCCACACCGGCGACCTCCTGGCCGCCGGCCACCTCACCCCCGCCCAGGTCGAGGCGCTCCACACCACGACGGAACACACGGTCGCGACCCTGGCGCCCCACCTGATGCCGCTGGCCGACGCCTTCGACCTCCCGCCCGAGTACCTCGCGGCGACGCCGATCGCGAACGCGGACTACCTGGACCGCTTCGAGACGCCGCGGACCTGACCACCCGGAACAACCCGACACCTGCCCGCCCCACCCGCTACACTGGCCCCGCGCCTTCGTGGGCCTTGCGGAAAATTACGAAACCGCAGGTCAGAGGCTCGCCGCGACAAGGCCCCGGAACGCCTTTCCTTGTTTCTGGGAACGCGAGCAAAGACTTCGCAGGTCAGCATGAATTCGCCGGATAACTGACCACTGAGCTGTCCACCTCATTGCAGCGCCGCTCTTTCAAAAGGGAGCGGCGCTGTGGCCTATGCGGGGCAATGGCGTCCGTCGATTCATACGGCCTGCGGAGTACCCAGGGGGCGCCCCGCGAACGAAGCCAGAAGCGAAGCCGCCACGGCGACGACCGACAAGGCTGCGAAGAGCGCGGCGTAGCCGCCGAGTAGCGGGGCCAGGGCTGCCCCAGCCCAAGGGGCGAGAGCCGAGGCGGTCATGGCGGGGGCACTGAGGATTCCCGAGAGGCGGCCGTAGTGGCGGGTGCCCCAGCGGTCGGTGACGGCCGTTGCCTGGAGCAGTGTGAGGTTTCCCCGCACCATGCCGGCGGCGACGGATACGCCGATCAGCAGACCGTAGGGGCCGGGTGTGAGAGCCAGGACGGCGGTGGTCAGACCGCCAAGGGCGATGAGGATGACCGTGCGGGTGGTCGTGCCGGTGTGGCGGGCGACTGTGGCGTAAAGGGTGCGGCCGAGGGTCTGGCCGGCGCCACCGAGGCCGAGGGCCCAGGCGGCCTGGCTGGCGGTGTAGCCGCGTTCGAGCAGGAGGGGGACCAGTGTGATCACGACGGCATACATGGCGAACGCCGAAAGAGTGAAAGCCGTGGTGAGCAGCAGGAAGGGGCGGCTGCGGACGACGGCCCGGGGCGTTTCATTCGCATGGGCGAGTGCGGGTGGGGCCGGGGGCCACGGGGCGCGCAGGGCGAGGGCGTGGGCCGGGATCGTGACGGTCGCGAGGATCGCGGCGAGTACGAGGTAGGTGGCCCGCCAGGTCAGGTGGTCGGCGAGGGCGGCGGTGAGGGGGGCGAAGACGGTGGAGGCGAGGCCGCCGGCGAGGGTGACGACGGTGAGGGCGCGGACGTGGTCGGGGGCCCACCAGCGGGTGACGGCGGCGAAGGCCGGCTGGTAGAAGGTCGTGGCCATGGCGAACCCCGCCATGAGCCAGCCGCAGAAGAACACCGGCAGGTTGGGGGCCAGGGCGAGCGCGGCCAGGCTCAGGGTGCCGATGGCGGAGCCCGTGGTCATGACCGTGCGGGGTCCGCGGTGGTCGATGATCCTGCCGACGCGGATTCCCGCGATGCCGGAGACCACCAGGGCGAGCGAGAACGCCGCCGTCGTGACACCGGCCGACCAGCCGGTGTCGGCGGTGATACGGGGGTTCAGGACGGGGAAGGCGTAGTAGACGATTCCCCAACTGGTGATCTGGGTGCCGCACAGTGCGGGCAGGACGGCGCGGGGCCGCGACCGGTTCTGCGAGCCGGTCACGGCTCCGCGCGCTGGGGTGTCGAGGCCGGTCACTAGCCGCAGCAGCCGCCCGTGGACTGCTCGTTGACGACCGGCAGGGCGGCGGCCGGTGCGCCGAGCTGGACGAGCTGCGGGGCGGGGGCGCAGCAGCCGCCGGAGTCGTCGGACCGGGCCTCGGGGTCGTCGAAGAGGCCCGAGCCGCCGCAGACCCCGGTCTCGGGGAGGGTGAGTTCGACGCGGTCGGCGGCGTCGAGGTCGCCGGCGATGGCGGCGGCGACGGAGCGGACCTGCTCGTAGCCGGTCATGGCCAGGAACGTGGGCGCGCGGCCGTAGGACTTCATGCCGACGAGGTAGACGCCCTCCTCGGGGTGGGCGAGCTCGCGGTGGCCGTGCGGGTAGACGGTGCCGCAGGAGTGCTGGTTGGGGTCGATGAGCGGGGCGAGGGCGACCGGGGCCTGCAGCCGCTCGTCCAGGCCGAGGCGGAGCTCGTCGAGGAAGGTCAGGTCGGGACGGAGGCCGGTGAGGGCGATGACCTCGTCGACCGGTTCGAGGCGGCGGCCGTCCTCCGCGACGAGCACCAGCCGGTCCCCGTCGCGCTCGAATTCCTGTGTACGGAACCCGGTGACCGCGTCGGCGTGGCCCTCGTCGACCGCGGCCTTCGCGGCGAGGCCGAGCGCACCGCGGGCGGGGAGCTGGTCGGCGCTGCCGCCGCCGAAGGTGGAGCCGGAGATGCCGCGGCGCAGGATCCAGGTGGAGTGTGTACCAGTGCCGTCCTCGGACTTCGCCAGGTCGGCGAGGGAGGCCAAGGCCGTGAAGGCGGAGGCGCCGGAGCCGATGACGGCGGTGCGCCTGCCCGCGTAACGGGCCCGTACGGCAGGGTCGTTCAGATCTGGCACGCGGTACGAGACACGGTCGGCCGCCGCGCGCTCCCCGAGGGCCGGGAGGCCGTCGCCGCCTGCCGGACTCGGGACGGCCCACGTACCGGACGCGTCGACGACGGCACGGGCGAGGATGCGCTCCTCCCGCCCGTCGGCGTAGGTGACGTGGACGGTGAAGGGCTGGTTCTCGCGGTCGGCGTCGACGATCCGGTCGCGGCCGGCGCGCGAGACGCCGGTGACCTTGGCGCCGAATCGCACCTTGTCGCCGAGGACGTCGGCGAGCGGCTGGAGGTACCGCTCCGCCCAGTCACCACCCGTCGGGTACGTCTTCGCGTCGGGCTTCACCCAGCCGGTGGGGGCGAGGAGCTTCTCGGCCGCCGGGTCGGTGAGCTCGCTCCAGGTGGAGAAGAGCCGCACGTGCGCCCACTCGCGCACCGCCGCCCCTGCGGTGGGGCCGGCCTCCAGCACCAGTGGTTCGATGTCGCGCTCGACGAGGTGGGCGGCGGCAGCCAGGCCGACGGGGCCCGCACCGATGACCACGACGGGCAGCTCGCTGGTGGACGCGTTCACGATGCGACTCCTCGCTGTTTCGACGTTTGTCGATGTCGTTGGGTTCAAGAGTCCCACCTGATTCGACGGACGTCAACATAGGCGCCTATCTATGTCGCGGGTCTATGAGTTTTGTTCGATGAGTGTCAACATAGACGTATGTCGAACACCAAGGTCCTGCCGCTGCTGGAGCCCGAGGCCGCCCCCTGCTGCCCGCCGCTCACCGAGCGGCCGCTGACCGCGGAGGAGGCCGAGCGGACCGCGATGATGTTCAAGGCGCTCGGCGATCCCGTCCGTCTCCGGCTCTTCTCGGCCGTGGCGTCGCACGAGGGCGGCGAGGCGTGCGTGTGCGACATCTCCGACGTCGGCGTCTCGCAGCCGACCGTCTCCCATCACCTGAAGAAGCTGAAGGAGGCCGGGCTCCTCTCGTCCGAGCGGCGCGGGACCTGGGTTTTCTACCGTGTCGAGCCCAGTGTGCTCGCAGCCATGGGCCGGCTTCTCGGCCCGGCAACCACTGACGCTTGATTCCGGCCCGGCCGTCAGTGGCGGCCGGATGATGCCGTCATGGGTATCGACGCCGAGTGGGCACGGGCCGGCGCCGAGGGCGGTGAGACGGCGCTCTTCGTGAACGTCTTCTCCAAGGACGACCCCAAGCCCGGCCAGCCTCGCCTCCGACTGATGACGAACGACGGCAGCGACACCTTCCGCAGCGTGCATCGGGGAGCGGCCACCTTCGCCGAGGGCTGCTTCGCCGGCATCCGCAATCCCAACAGCCACGAGGACGGGCTCCCCGAGCTTCCGGAGCACGAGGCACTGGAGCAGCTGGCCGCCTTCAGCGTTCTCGCACGGTGGGTGGACGGAGCCACGGTCGCCCGGTGAACGACAAGGGGTGCCGGCCGCGTCGGCCGACACCCTTCTTCACCTCTTCGCTCCTTCGCCCGTCAGGACAGGTCGGATACGAAATCCGCGAGGCGCTCCAGCGCCTCCTCCAGCTGCTCCGGAGGCACCGTGTACGAGATGCGGACGTGGTCCGGAGCGGCGAAGTCGGCGCCCGGGACGACCGCCACATTGGCTTCCGCCAGCAGGAGTTCGGCGAAGTCGGCTGCGGAGCCGATGGTGCGGCCGCCGTGCATCGTTCCGTACAGGCCGGAGACGTCGGCGAGCAGGAAGAAGGCCCCCTCGGGGTCGCCGTCGACGCGCAGGCCGGGGATCTCGTCCAGGGCCTTGATGGTGGCGAGCCGCCGCGCGTCGAGTTCGGAGCGGCGACGCTCCAGTTCTGCGCCCAGATCGGCGGTGAGGGCGCCGACCGCCGCCCGCTGCGACACCGAGGACGGTGCGGACGCCGTGTGGCTCTGCAAGGCCGTGACAGCGGAGGCCAGTTCGGCAGGGGCGGCGAGCCAGCCGATGCGCCAGCCGGTCATGGCGAAGGTCTTCGAGACGCCGCCGATGGTGACGGTACGGGCGGCCAGCTCGGGACCGAGCGAGGCGACGGAGGCGAACCTCGCGTCGCCGAACACCCAGTGGTCGCAGATCTCGTCGCTGACGACGACGAGGTCGTGTTCCGCGGCGGCCTCGGCCAGGGCGGCCAGCTCGAAGCGGCTGTAGACGACACCGGAAGGGTTGGCCGGGCTGTTCAGGAGCAGGACCTTGGTGCGCTCGGTGACGGCGGCGCGAACCTGCTCTGGCGTGACCTTGAGCCCCGCTTCGGGAGCGGGGTTTACGGGCACGAGGGTGCCGCCGGCCAGGGCGATGAGGTGGGGGTAGCTGACCCAGTACGGGGCCGGGACGAGCACCTCGTCGCCCGGTTCGAGCAGGGCCGTGAACGCGTAGTGGAGAGCCTGCTTGGCGCCCGCCGTGACGACGACGTTCTCCGCCTCGTACGCCGTGCCGTGTCGGTTCAGGTGGGCGGCGACGGCCGAGCGCAGAGCCGGGATGCCGGCCGCCGGGGTGTAGCGGGTGAAGTCCTCCGCGATGGCCTCGGCCGCGGCGCGGGCGGCGGGTTCGACGGTCGGGAACGCCGGCTCGCCGCTGGTCAGGTTGATGACGGCGACGCCCGCGGCGACGAGGGCCTTGGCATGGGCGTCGAGCGCGGCGGTGGCCGAGGGCGGGACCGCGGCGGCGCGTGTGGCGGGGCGGAGCGGGCTCACGGGGTTCCTCTCGGATCAGATGTGGGGGGCGTAGAAGGTCAGCGCCAGCTCCCGGCTGCGGCGGCCGGCCGTCGCGCGGTCCACCCGATCCGTGACCTCCGCGCAGCCGTCGCAGAACCGGACGTCGGCCGTCTGCGCGGATCGCAGGAGGCCGAGGAGCCGGCGGAAGGAGGTACGGAGAGATGACATGGCTCGCCTCAATTCATAGACGGCTATCGATGACTTGAGCATGTCACAACTCATAGATGAGCGTCAATGAGTGGGTGCGGGAGTTCCGGAGGGCGGTCGCCCCTGGACGAGACAGGCGGGGATCGGCCACATTGGGCCGCATGATCGAGCCCGCCATCGAGCCCACGACCGCACAGGCGCCTTCGCCCGGATCCCGCTGCTCCACGCCCATGACGCCGGGTCAGGCCGAAGAGCTGTCCCTCATGTTCAAGGCACTGGCGGATCCGGTGCGGCTGCGGATCGCCAGCATCGTGGCCTGCTGCCCGGCCGGCGAGGTCTGCATGGGCGAGATCGCGGCCGAGTTCGACCTGACCGGCCCCACCATCAGCCACCACCTGCGCAAGCTGCGCGAGGCAGGCATCCTCGCCTCCGAGCGGCGCGCCAACGAGGTTTACTACTTCGCCCGACCTGAGCGCATCGAGCGCCTCATCGGCCCGCTCACCGGGATGCAGACCGCGGCCTGCCCACCCGCGCTCGCCTAGGTCGCCTTGCGCCCCTGAACCTCCGAGGCACTGCCCACAGAGGGCGCTCGCGCTGGACACTCGTCGGCCGCAGGACGAGGAAGGGTCCGCCGACTGCCGCGCCCGCCCTCGCGCGCAGGCCGGCCGAGGACGACTCCGGTCAGGACCAGGGCCAGCCCCCACAGTTGCCGAGCCGTCAGCACCTCTCCGGCAACGACCGTGCCGAGCAGGACGCCGGTGACGGGGTTGAGCAGTCCGATCAGCCCCACCGTCCCCGCGGGCAGGTGCCGCAGCCCGGCGAACCAGGCGGCGAAGGCCAGCGCGGTGGCGATCAGGGTGACGTAGCCGAACGCGAGGAGCGCCGGCGTGGAGAGCACGGGCGGAGGGCCTTCCACGACCGCAGCGGCCGGGAGCAGGAACAGCCCTCCGGCGGTGAGCTGCCAGGCGGTCGAGGCGAGCACGTCGACTTCGCCACTCCACCGCTTGGCCAGGATGTACCCGAAGGACGACACCAGCATGGCGGCGACCGAGGCAAGGACTCCTGGCGCGCTCACCCCTCCGGCGCCCCCGAGCAGCATGAGACAGACCCCGCCGAGGCCGATCACCCCGCCGGTCAGGTGCGCGAAGTGGGGCCGCTCGGACGCCACGGTCCAGGCGATGAGCATCATGGCCAGCGGAGACATCGCCATCACGGTCGAGGCGACGCTCGTCGGCAGCAGTTGGGAGGCGACGTAGACGAGCACGAAGAACACGCTCACGTTGAGCAGCCCGAGCACTGCGGACCGCCACCACCACGCCCCGCGCGGCAGCCGCCTGCACCAGGCCAGAAGCAGGAGGCCGGCGGGCAGCGCCCGCAGGGCGGCGCCGTACAGCGGGCGGTCCGCCGGCAGGAACTCGCGCGTGACGAAGTAGTTGGTGCCCCAGGCCACCGGCGCGACGGCAGTCAGGGCCACCCAGCGCAAATTACCTTCCACGGAAGACAATATAGCTTCCCAGGAAGCTAATATGACCTCATGGAAGTTGGTGAACCGCTCGACCGCGTCGCCCGTATCCAGGCCGACTGGCGCCGCGAACGACCCGACGTCGACATCACCCCGCAGGGCGTGATCGGCCGACTGCACCGCCTGGCCGACCGGCTCACGGAGGAGCTCTGCCTCGTCTACGGCCGCTACGGCCTCAGCGAGGGAGAGTTCGACGTCCTGTGCGCCCTGCGCCGCGCCGGTGAACCCTACGAACGGGCACCCGGCGAGCTGGCCGCGCACACCATGGTCACCACGGGCGCGATGACGAAGAGGATCGATCGCCTGGAGCGGGCCGGGCTCGTCACCCGCCGCCGTTCCGACGACGACCAGCGTGGTCGCATCGTCGCCCTCACCACGCCTGGACGCGAGCTGATCGACCAGGCGTTCACCGACCACATGCACAACGAACGCCGCCTGCTGGATCTGCTGGTGCCCGGCGATGCAGAGGCGCTCGAAGGGCTGCTCACGACCTGGCTCTCCCGCATGGAGCATCCGCGGCCTTCCGACGGTCCTTCCGGCAGTCCCGGCGAATGACACGGGGTACGCGGGGCAGCCCCTGACCCCGCACACGGCTGCGGCCCGCTCCCGGGATCGGGAGCGGGCCGTTGCCGTCCAGCCAGTTGCGCACCCACCGGTGCTGCGGCGTCAGCCGCCGAAGGTCAGAGCCACAGCGGAGCGACGTAGCCGAGGACGACCGCGCCGGTGAAGAGGATGCCGACGACCAGGGCGACCACGCGCCAGCGGGCGATGAGGAGCATGCCGCTGATGGCGCCGATGCTGGTGCCCGCGCCGGTCATGAGGAAGGCGAGGGCCGGGCCGGGGCCCATGCCGCCCTGCATCAGGGTGGCGACGAGCGGGAGCGAGCCGTCCGAGTTGAGGTAGACCGGGATGCCGATGAGGGCGGCGAGCGGGACGGCGAAGACGTTGCCGTCCCCCAGGAACTCGGTCAGGTAGCGCGTCGGGATCGAGTTGATGAGCAGGAATCCGAGGGTCGCGAAGCCCAGGAAGTAGATGGCGAGCCGCTTGGCGTTGACAGCGAGCTCCTTGCCGAACTCGTCCAGCTTCAGGCGCTCGACCACGCCGGCCGGGGCGGGCGCCGGTGCCGGCTTCACCGGGGCCACCGGGCGGGTGAGCAGCGCCGTACGGGCCAGGCCGCCGCCACCGGCGGAGACGCCACCACCCGCCGGGACACCGCCGGAGCCCTCTGCCTCGCCGTCACCGCTGCAGCAGCTCTCGGACGCCTTCTCCTCGGCCTGGTTCGCGGTGAGGCGCGCCTGGCCCTCCAGCCAGCCGGTCTTCTCGACGAGCCAGGTGATGAGGCCCGCGAAGAGGCCGACCACCATGGCGGCGACGAAGAAGGTGGTGGCGAAGCTGAAGCCGAAGAGGCCGGTCGAGTACACGTACTCCTCGGGGCTGGTCAGCGGCGAGGCCACCATGAAGGTGACCACCGGGGCCCACGGCACGCTGGACGCCAGCGCGCCCAGGACGACAGCGGTCGTACCGCAGGAGCAGAAGGGCGTGAGGGTTGCGAGGACGATCGCCCCGAGCACGGCGATCACCGTCTTGCGGCGCATCCAGGACGAGAGCCGGTCGGCTCCGATGTAGACCGGGATGGCCGAGGCCAGGACCACGCTGATCAGCAGGTACGGCCAGTTGGCGGAGAGGGAGTGGCCGACGTCCTGGGCGGTGCGCCACAAGACGTCGAGGACGGTGTCGAACACGGAGGGCTCCAGCAACTCATAGACGGCTGTCGATGGGTCAGACTCTGCCGGAACCCATAGATGACTGTCAATGAGTTCTGGGAACAATTCATAGATGACCATCGTTGGATGAGGTATGCCTACGCCGATCTCGGAGCTGTGCTGCTCCCCCGTGCTCGCCGGCCCCCTCACGCCCGAGGCGGCCGATGACCTCGCGACCGCCCTGAAGGTGGTTGCGGACGCCACCCGCCTGCGCCTCCTCGGACTGATCCGCAGCCAGCCGACCGGGGAGGCCTGCACCTGCGACCTGACCGAGCCGCTGGGCCTGACCCAGCCGACCGTCACCCACCACCTCAAGGTGCTGTACGAGGCCGGGTTCCTCGAGCGCGAGAAGCGCGGCCGGCAGACCTACTACCGGATCGCGCCGGAGAGCCTGAGCGTGCTCTGCCAGGCGCTGGACCCGGCGCCCCGGCTCGTCTCGGCGAGGTGATCAGCTGAGGAGCCGGCAGCCGGGCAGCCGGGCGGTCGGGCAGCAACACCCCATCCCCAAGGGCCGGTTCACCCGCACTTCGTGCGCGGGCAACCGGCCCTTCGGCATCTTCAGGCAGGTGGATGCCGGGAGCATTTCCTGCCACCGGTGATCTCTTCCACACCCTGGGTGACCTCGGACAGACTCCTGATCACCGAGAGGGCGACAAGCCCCCGGGACCACCGGAAACGGCCACCGAGGCCGCCGGTCGAACAAAAGCCACTGCCATCGCCTGGGGAGAGCCATGTCTGTTTCGCGTACCTCGATGCGTCTTGCCGCCGCCGCGCTCGTCACCGTGATCGGACTCGGCACCGCCTCCGCCCTGGGCGCCGACAGCCTGCCGGCCCTCGCCGGAGCCGGCTGGGACACGGTCCCCACCACGCCCGCCGACTCCACGGACGGCGCCGGCTGGGACACGGCCCCCGTCACGCTCGCCGCCGACGGCGACGGCGCCGGCTGGGACGTGGCCCCCCTGACGACCGACGGCGGCGATGGCGCCGGCTGGGACTCTGCCCCGACCGACCCCTCCACCGACGGCGCCGGCTGGGACTGAACTGCCGACGGGCTGAACGACCGGCCGCCTGAACGACCGACCGACTGACCCTCCCCTCGCCCTCCGCCCGGGCAACACACCTCACACTCCCGCGCCCACCCCGCGCGCACTGCTGATCCCCGAGGAGAACCCGCCATGACCACCGCCTGCTGCAGCAGCGAGACCGCCGAGGAGCCCGTCGCGGTCCTCCCGGTCGCCGAGACCACCTCCACCGACTGCTGCTCGGCCGCCGAGCCGGTCAAGGAGGCCGTCGAGGAGCCGGCCTCCTCCTGCTGCGGCACGCAGACCGAGGAGCCCGCGCCCGTCGAGGCGTCCGGCTGCTGCGGCTCCCAGGAGCCCGAGGTCAAGGAGCCCGAACCGGCAGCCGCGACCGGCTGCTGCGGGCCCTCGGAGCCCGAACCGGCAGCCGCGACCGGCTGCTGCGGGCCCGCAGAGCCCGAGCCGGTCGTCGCGTCCGGCTGCTGCGGCCCGCAGCAGGCCGAGCAGGTCGAGCAGGCCGACCCCGCCCAGGTGCGCACCGGTCTCTCCCTCGATGACGCGATCGCGGCGCTCGGCGGCGGCATCCCGCAGGCCACCGACCCCGCCCCGTACGTGCAGACGGACTGGCTCAAGGCGACCGAGGAGAGCCTGAAGGGCGCCAAGCCCTGGCACACCGTCGCCGACCGCGGCGAGGGCGACATCGCCTTCCTCCCCGGGTACGTCTTCGACGTCGACCCGATCGTGGACGCCGACCCCCGTACGTTCCTGGGCTGGCAGCCGAAGGACGGCACCGCGGCCTGCTGCTCGGCCACCACCTCGTGCTGCGAGTCCGCCACCGAGGTCGTCGAAGCACTCGGCACCGACGCGTTCTTCCCGTCGCTGCTGCTCGGCTCGCCGCTCGGCTACCGCTCCGAGGCGACCGCGTCCGTCGAGGACCCGCTGCTCGTCGCCGACCTGATCGACCGCATCGTGCCCGCCGCCGTCGACGCCGGCATCCGCTCGATCACCGCGCCGTGGCTGCACGAGAGCGCGTACAGCGAGGTCCTCGCCCTCGCGCTCCAGGCCTACGGCGGTGACATCGCCTTCCACGGCGAGAACAACGTGCTCGACCTCCAGCACGAAAGCTACGACGCCCACCTCGCCTCGCTGCCCTCCCGCAAGCGGCGCCGGGTCAAGCAGGACCAGGACCGGGCCGCCGAGTCCGGCACCCTCATCGAGCGCAAGGACCGCGAGGAGCTGCGCCCGCTGATCGGCCGGATCTCCGAGCTCGTGTCCCAGAACCGGCAGAAGTACGAGGGCGGCGAGGACGAGGCGCACATCGGCGCCCTGCTCACCGCTCTGGTCGAGGGCGGCGCCGACGTCCGCGCGTACGTCGCCCGTAAGGACGACGTCGTGGTAGCTGCCTCGGTGATGGTCAGGCAGGGCAAGCGGCTGTTCGCGAAGTGGGCCGGCTTCGACTACGAGGCGCTGGGCGAGCGCAGCGGCGTCTACTTCGAGCTGGGGCTCGACCGCCCGCTGCGCGACGCGTACGCCGAGGGCGTCACGGTGATCGAGGCCGGTCCCGGAGCGGACGACGCCAAGCGGCTGCGCGGCTTCCGTCCGCGTCCCATCCGCTCCGTCGTCCTGGTCACGGACACCGCCCTGCGCCCGAAGGTCGCCGAGCTGCACGCCGCCTACGGCCAGGCCCGCCGCGAGGCGCTCGGCGCGACCGCCGAGCAGGAGCCGGCCACCGCGATCGGCCGCCTGAAGGCGAAGCTGCTGGGCAACACCGCGTACGAGCCGATCAAGCCCCTGCAGCCCGAGGGCGGCTGCTGCGGCTGAGCGAGCCCCATCTCCACCGCGGCATGAAGACGGCCGGTCCGATGCGCCTCGCGCGCCGGACCGGCCGTCTTCATGCGCGGGCGTCAGTCCGTCCAGCCGGCCTTTGCGGCGAGGACACCGGCCTCGAAACGGCTGCGTGCGCCCAGGCGGGCCATGAGCTCGGACATGATCCTGCGCTCCGTGCGCAGTCCGATGCCCAGCTTCTTCGCCGCGATCTCGTCGGTGGCGCCCTGGGTGAGCTGGCGCAGGAGTTCACGCTCCTGCGCGGTCAGGCCTACGTCGTCCCGGTCGCGGACACTGCCGAGCGGCGCCGCACACTCCCAGACCTGGTCGAACAGGGCCGTCAGCGCGGTCATCAGACCGGGGCCGGTCAGCTGCACCGCACCCTTCTTGGTGTTGTCCGGGTCGATGGGCAGCAGGGCGACCTCGCGGTCGAAGAGAACCATCCGCAGCGGAAGCGCGGGGACGGTGCGCACCTCGCCGCCGTTGTCGTGCAGCCAGTGCGCGTACTCGACGGTGGGGTTGTCGTTGCGGACGCTGTCCAGGTAGACGGTCAGCAGGCGCACACCGCGCCCCATCAGGTCCGCGTCCAGCGGCCGGCTCGCCTCCAGGCTCGCCGCGGACTGGGCGCCGCCTGGCATGAAGGACAGGCACTCGCTGGTGCTGCGGTGGGCCAGCTCCTCCAGACGCGCCTGGATGGCGTCGATGCCCTGGAGGTATTCGACGCCGTGCCGCTCGCCGGTGCGCAGTTCGGAGTACTCGTCGAGCAGCTTGCTGATGGCTGCCTGTGACTCGGCGAACTGCTGCTGCTGGGCGAGCAGTTCGGCCTGCTGACGCTGGAGCAGGAGCTGGAAGCCCAGGTTGGGGCTGACCGCGCGCAGGCCGCCGGGGGCCTGGAGGGAGCGCCGCAGCAGGTTGAGCTCGGCAAGCCGGTCGAGACACTCGCGTACGTCCGACTCGCACCGGGACATGTGGGCCGCGATCTCGTCGACGCCCCAGTCCTGATGGGTGAGCATCAGGCGGTAGACCGCCTCGGCGTCCGCGTCCAGCCCCAAACTCGCCAGCACAGCGACCCCCCGGTTCTGTGTCTCAAAAGCCGAGACAGGCCCGGCAGTCCATTGGCGAGCGCCGATCTTTGCAGGTCAGAGATCCGGCGACAAGCCTTTCTCACACCGCGGTCAGGCTGGATGCCGCTGCCTCGGCCCTCCGTCACCCGGCCGGAAATTGGCCCTTCCAGGCAGGTGGTTGCCGGACGCGGTTCATGCCAGCGGATATCCCTTCCACCCTTCGCGCCCGCTCAGCACACTGGTGATCACAAGGGTTCGGAAGGCCGACGCAACGGATTCCGCACCTTGCCCATGGCCCTTTTTCTCAAGGGAAATCCATCCACCCATCACACGGAGGACAGCCATGTCCGCTGCGCGGAATTTGCTGCGCCTGGCCAACAGGGCGGCCGCGGTCGCCCTGGGCTTCTCGCCCGCCGGCGGGCACGGCTGCGGCCCCAAGTGCCGTCACACCGAGCTGTACAGCGCGGTCACCCGGGCCGAGGCTGACCAGCACGTGTGGTCCGTACCAGGGCTCGCCGCCCGGCCGGGAGGACCCGTGCTCATGGCCACCGCCACGCTCGTCGCGACCGACGCCGCCACGCACCGGAGGCTGGAGGCGGCGGCGGTCACGGACATCGTGTGGGCATCCGCAAAGCCCAGCGACGATCTTGAGCATGTACACGCTCAATCGACTCCGGGCCGAATCGAGCTGACCTTCTTCCACCGCACTCGCAACCCTGCCGAGGCAATTTCCGCCGCATGGGAAATCTGCCTGCGCGTACTGAATTCCAGCCCGTCCCTGAGCCATTGGCGCATCATCGCCACCCCCCAGCTTCCCGACGCCCTCCCCGGCTCGGGCCCCGTTCCCGCGTGACCCAGATCACACATCCCCGCGAGGAGACCCGCCCCATGAGCGGCATCAACGACCCCCGCCTCAAGGCCGAAGAGCTCACCGTCGAGACGCTGGCCGGCATCGACCACGACGTGAAGGTGCTCGGCTCGAAGAGCTACACCAACCGGCAGATCGCCGTCGCCGCCCTCGCCGCCCTGTCCGGCAAGGAGGGCGTGATCGACGGTGCGCTGATCTCCGACGACACCGTCTACTTCACCCGGGCCGTCGAGTCCTTCGGACACGTCAGTGCCGAGATCGACCACGAGGCCGCCCGCATCACGTTCACCCCGACCGGCAAGCCGATGACGGCCCCACAGGAGGAGATCTTCGTGGGCGGCGCCGGCACGCCGCTGCGCTTCCTCATCTCCATGGCGGGCCTGGCCGAGGGCACCACGACGATCAACGGCAACGCCCGCATGCAGGAGCGCCCGTTCGGCGACCTGCTGGCCGCGCTGCCCGGCCTGGGCGTCGAGGCGGTCGCCGTGCGCGGCAACGGCTCTCCGCCGATCCGCGTCACCGGCGGCAACTTCGTGGGCGGGAAGACGAAGATCTCCGGCGCCGTCTCCAGCCAGTACACCTCCTCGCTCCTCATCAGCTCCGTGCTGGCGAAGCAGGACACCGAGATCGAGATCGTCGACGAGCTGGTGTCCAAGCCGTACGTCGAGATGACCCTCGCCACCCTCGCCGAGCACGGCATCACCGTCGAGCGCGACGGCTACCGCTGGTTCAAGGTGCCCGCCGGTCAGACCTTCAAGGGCGGCCACGCGATCGTCGAGCCGGACGCCTCCGGCCTGTCGTACTTCATCGCCGCCGCCGCGATCCTCGGCGGCCGGGTCACCATCCCCGGCATCGGCTCCACCTCCCACCAGGGCGACGTCGGCCTGGTCGAGGTCCTGGGTCGCATGGGCGCCCACACCGAGGTCACCGAGGACTCGATCACGGTCAAGGGCGGCGCATTGCGGGGCATCGAGGTCGACATGGACGCCATGCCGGACGTCGTCCCGTCGCTCGCCGCCGTCGCCGCGTTCGCCGAGGGACCGACCCACATCACCAACATCGCCAGCCTCCGGGTGAAGGAGTGCGACCGCATCGCGGCCGTCACCACCGAGCTGCGCAAGATGGGCGTCACGGTCGACGAGTACGACGACGCCATGACCGTCCACGGCGGCACGCCGCACGCCGCGGTCATCGACACCTACGACGACCACCGCATCGCCATGACCTTCGCGGTGATGGGCCTGCGCACCCCGGGCGTCGTCATCAAGGACCCCGGCTGCGTCGCCAAGTCCTTCCCGGCCTTCTGGCAGACCCTGGACACCCTGCGATGAGCGTGCCCTCCACCGCCGGCACCCCCGGCATCCTGCTGGTCCTCGACGGGTGGGGCCATGCCGAGCCCGGGCCCGGAAACGCCCTGGCCGTCGCCGACACCCCCGTCCTCGACGGCATCCGCACCAAGTACCCGGCCACCCTCGTCGAGGCGTCCGGCGAACACGTCGGCCTGCTGCCCGGCACGGTCGGCAACTCCGAGATCGGCCACATGGTCATCGGCGCCGGCCGCCCCCTGGACTACGACAGCGTCCTCGTCCAGCGGCAGATCGACAGCGGCGGCCTCCGGGACAACCCGCGCCTGACCGAGGCACTCGACGCCCTCGCGGCCGGCGGTGGTGCCCTGCACCTGATCGGGCTCGCCTCCGACGGGCAGATCCACGCCCACGTCGACCACCTCCACGAGCTGCTCTCCATCGCCGCCGCCCGCGGCGTCGAGCAGGTCTGGGTGCACGCCGTCACCGACGGCCGTGACGTGGCCGACCGGACGGCCGGCCACTACCTGCGCCGGGTCGAGGAGTTCTTCGCCGCGACCGGCGTCGGCCGCCTGGCAACGGTCTCCGGCCGCGGCTACGCGCTCGACAAGAGCGGCGACCTGGAGCTGACCGCCAAGGTCACCCTGGCCGTCGCCGACGGGCGCGGAGCCCTGGCCCGCGACTACGGCCAGGTCCTGGCGGGCGCAGGCGACGGCGACGTCTGGGTCACCCCGACCGTCCTCACCGACGCCGCCGGCGAACCGCTCGCGACCGTACGGGACGGCGACGCGGTCCTGTTCACCAACTTCCGCAGCGACCGCATCCAGCAGCTCGCCGACGACCTGGTGAAGCACCTCGCCGAGAGCGAGGTGCGGATCCTCTCCCTCACTCAGTACGACACCGCGGCGGAGATCCCCGCCCTGGTGGGCCGCGCGGACGCCTCCGGCGGACTCGCGGATCAGCTGGAGGCACACGGGCTGAGGTCCGTACGCGTGGCCGAGCAGGAGAAGTTCGAGCACGTCACCTACTACCTGAACGGGCGCGACGAGCGACGCCGGGCGGTCGAGGAGCACGTGCGGATCACCGCTGACGAGGCGCCCGACTACACCGCCCGCCCCGAGATGAACCTCGACCAGGTCGCCGACGCGGTGATCAAGGCCGCCGGACGGGACGACGTCGCCCTGGTGGTGGCCAACCTGGCCAACATCGACGTCGTCGGCCACACCGGTGACCACGACGCCACCGTGAAGGCCGCCGAGTACACCGACGGTCAGGTGGACCGGATCCTCACCGCCGCCGCGGCCACCGGCCGCTGGGTCGTGCTCGTCGGTGACCACGGCAACGCCGAGCGGATGTCCAAGCCCGGCCCGGACGGCACCCCGCTCGCGTACGGCGGCCACACCACCAACCCGGTGCCGGCCGTGGTCGTCCCCGCACCCCGGCAGGTCCTCCCCGAGAACCTCCGCGACGGCGGCAGCCTCGCGGACATCGCCCCCACCGTGCTCTCTCTCCTCGGCCGCCCGAGCGGCCCCGCCATGACCGGACGGAGCTTGCTGTGACCCTCGCCCCCTCCCTCCTGGAGACCACCACGCCGGGCGGCGCGCTCTTCGCCGGCGCCTTCACCGCCGGAGCCACACTGCACCACGTGGATGCCGGACCGGCCCTGGCGGCCGAGATCCGCACCAGCTCTGACGGCTCCGCCCACGTGCTCACCGTCACCAACCTCACGGCCGAGCCGCAGGAGGTGCTCCCCGAGTCCCTGCTGCCGCACGGCGACGGACCGCTGCTGTTCCTCGGCGGCGCCTCCACCACCACCGAACGGGACGGCCGGCTCGTCGCCCGCCTCCTCCCGCACGGCTTCGTCCAGCTCGGACGGGCCTTCATCCCCTCCCAGGAGCAGACCGCATGACCATCGCCACAGGCCCGCGCCCGCGCGTGGCGCTGATCGGGGACCACGGCAAGTCCCCGGCCCACGCCCGCCTCGACCGCTTCCGCGCCGAACTCGACGTGGACACCGAGTGGGTGCCCACCGAGACGATCACGGGCCCGGAGTCGCTCGACGGCTTCCACGGCATCTGGGTCGTCCCCGGCTCCCCGTACGACAACAAGGACGGCGTCCTGGCCGCCGTCCGCCACGCCCGCGAGAACGGCATCCCGTACCTGGGCACCTGCGGCGGCTTCCAGCACGCGCTGATCGAGTACGCCCGTACGGTCGTCGGTCTCACGGACGCGGACGACGTCCAGTACGACCCCGAGGCGCCCACGCCGCTGATCGTGCCGCTCACCTGCTGCCTCGCGGGCGAGCAGGCGCCGCTGCTGCTGACCGCCGGCAGCCGGCTGGCGTCGGTGTACGACGGTGCCGAGCGCACCACGGAGACGTACCACTGCAAGTACGGCCTGAACTCCGCCTTCGTCGAGCGGCTCACCGATGCGGGCGTGCTGTTCAGCGGCTGGGACACCGAAGGCGCCCCACGGGCCGCCGAGGTCCCCGGTCACCCGTTCTTCATCGGCACGCTCTTCCAGCCGGAGCTGGTCTCCGGCCCTGGTGACATCCACCCGCTGATCACTGCTTTTGCGGCGCACGTGATCGCGAACGCGGCCGTCGCCGTCTGACGCCCCGCGGCCCTCGCGGCCCCCGCAGTCGCCGCGTCCCAGCGGTCCCCGCGATCAGGTTTCCCGCCTCAGCCCGGGTCTGTCATGCCTCACGCATGGCCGGCCCGGGCTTTCGCGTCATTCGGCGTCCCGGGACTCCGCCTCGCCCCAGATGAGCGCGTCGAGCACCGCACGCCGCTCGGGCGTGACCGAGTACCAGACCCATGTACCGCGCTTCCTGCGGATCACGAGACCGGCGTCCAGAAGGATCTTCATGTGGTAGCTGATCGTGGGCTGCGCCAGTTCCAGAAGGGGCGTCAGATCGCAGACGCATGCCTCGCCTTCGGGAGCAGCGAGCAGCACGCTGAGGATCTGCAGGCGGGTCGGATCGGCTATGCCCTTCAGGTTCCGGGCGAGGGCCTCGGCCCGTTCCCGGGGCAGTGGATCCACTTCCAGGGGCGGCCCACAGGTCGGATCCTCGTCGAAGAAGGGCAGCAGCCCCGAGGGACGGTCGGTCACCTGTTTGACGGGCATGCGATCACCCTACGTCCGCCCGACGGACCATCAGACGGCCCCTTTCAGCCTGTTCACCGATTGTTTCCCTGGCATTCAGCCGGAACAGGGGTGGCTCTCGGAACGGCGCCCGCGCGGCAGGTGGGTGCCGCGCGCGGTTGCTGCCACCCGGAACCCCTTCACCGGCGCTCCGCCCCTGAGGAGACTCGTGATCGTCAGGCGATTCATCCGCCCTTCACCTTCACTCCACCCTCCGTCCACCAGCAAAGGCACACCCATGTCTGTCACCTCCCAGCCCCGTCAGGCGTCTTCCCCTCTCACCGGAAAGCGGAAGCAGGGCGCTTTCGCCGCTTCCGCCGCGGCGCTGCTCCTCGGCACCCTGCTGACGGGCTGCGCCGGCGCCGCCAAGGCCGACTCGGCCACCCTGCAGGCCAGCGGGTCGACCACCGTCGCCCCGGTCGCCTCGGACGCCGCCGAGGCCCTCAAGTCCAAGGGCCTGAACATCACGGTGGCCACCCAGGGCGGTTCGGCCGGCGGCATCTCCCAGCTCGGCACGGGCCAGATCGGGATCGCGCTGAGCTCGAAGCCCGTGTCCGACAAGGACAAGCAGGCCTACCCGAAGACGAACTTCGTCCCGACGCAGATCGGCGCGGACGCGGTCGGCGTCATCATCACCAAGAAGGTCGCCGACGCCGGGGTCAAGAGCCTCACCAAGGAGCAGGTGAAGGGCCTGTTCGAGGGCACGATCACCAACTGGAAGCAGGTCGGCGGCCCGGACCTCCAGGTCTTCGTCTACGACAAGGAGCCCGGCCGCGGCACCCGCGAGGTCCTCGACAAGTTCCTCTACGGCAAGGGCGAGGCGCCGGCGCCGCCGAAGTCCGCCAACTACGCCGTGGTCGGCGGCAACCTGGAGACCCGCAACAAGCTGAAGTCCACCCCGGGCTCCATCGCCCCGCTGTCGACCGGCTTCATCGAGGGCCACGACGACCTGGTGGCCGTGTCCCTGGAAGGCGTGGCGCCCACCAACGAGAACGTGGCGTCCGGCAAGTACCCGATGACCCGCCCGCTGTACATGATCACCAACGGTCAGCCGCAGGGCGCCGCCAAGCAGTACATCGACTACATCCTCTCGGCCGAGGGCCAGAAGCTGCTGCCCAAGCACGGCTACCTGACCCGTCAGCAGATGGGGCTCTGACCGTGAGTCTCACTCTGGAGCGCCGCGCTGCGGTGCCCGGATCCACCGAGGCGCTGCCGCCCGCCGAGGGCGGCCGCCCCGGGCGGGCACGATGGGTCTGGGGCTGGGTGTACACCGGGATGTTCTCGGTGGTACTCGCCCTGGCGGTGTTGGTCGGCTACCTCGCGACCGGCATCGCGAGCGGTGACGTCGACTGGCTCGCGCTCGTCGGCAACCCGACGTGGAGCCCGACGACCGGCGAGTTCGGCGCCCTGGCCATGATCTACGGCTCGGCCGTCGTGTGCGTCCTCGCGCTGGCCCTGGCCGTTCCGGTCGGCTGGTCGGCGGCGATCGCGCTGTCGGAGTACCTGCCGCCGCGGCTGGCCCGGCCCCTGCGGCTGAGCGTCGAGCTCCTCGCCGCGGTCCCCTCCATCGTCTACGGCCTCATCGGCATCATGGTCATCCGGCCGTTCGTCTCGGCCCTGGGTGACGTCCCGGGCGGCGACAGTCTGCTCGCCGCGGGCATCGTCCTCGCCGTGATGATCATGCCGACGATCGTCGCGGTGAGCGTGGACGCGCTGTCCGCCGTTCCCGGCCGCTACCGGGAAGCCGCCTACTCCCTCGGCCTGACCCGGCGCGAGGTCGTACGGTCGGCCGTGCTGCCCCAGGCCCGCTCGGGCATGCGGGCCGGTGTCCTGCTCGGTCTGGCCCGGGCGCTGGGCGAGGCCATCGCGGTCTTCATGGTCATCGGTCGCGCGGACGGACGCCTTCCGGAGTCGTTCGGGGACGTCTTCTCCTTCCTGGTGCGCCCGGGCCAGACCCTGACCACCAAGCTGGCCGGCCCCGAGCCGATGCTCGCGGGCACCTCCGGCCCCTACTTCGCCGCTCTGTGCGGTCTGGGCATCATCCTGCTCGTTCTGGTGGCCGCGGCGACGGTGTGGGGCACGTGGAAGCCCTCGGGCCGGTCCGCACGTCGTGGCTCGCGTGCCCTGCGGGGCTCCGTCTGGCTGCGCGCCGAGCGGGACCGACTCACGACGGTCCTGCGGCTGGGAGCCCTGCTGCTGCCTGGAACCCTCCTCATCGGGATGCTCGCCATCCTCGTGACCCGCGGTGGCTCCGCGCTCAACCCTGCCTTCTGGTTCACCTCGTCCACCGGTGCGGCCGGCGGCGGTGTCGGCGAACAGATCCTCGGCACGCTCCTGTTGCTCGCCACGACGGCCCTGATCGCGCTGCCGCTCGGCTACGGCGCGGGCGTGCTGATCGGCGCCCACGCGTCCCCGAAGGCGGCGCGCGTCCTGGAGACGCTGACGGTGGCCGTGGGCGGGACGCCGACGATCCTCCTCGGCCTGGCCGGGTACGTGCTGTTCTGCACGGCGATGGGCTGGGGCCGGTCCTGGCTCGCCGGGGCGATCGTCCTGGTGCCCGTGGTCGTACCGGTCGTCGCCCTGACCACCGCGGGCCGTATCCGCGGCATGCCGGCCGAACTCACCGAGAGCGCCCTGGCCCTCGGCCTGACCCGTACGCAGTACATCCGGTCCGTGGTCATCCCCTACACGTGGCCCGCCACCCTCACGGGCCTGCTGCTCGGCCTGGCCCGTGCGGCGGGCGAGACGGCTCCCCTGATCTTCACCGCCACGGTGTTCTTCGGGGCCCCCGCCCTGCCGGGCGGGATCGTCGACTCGCCGGTGCAGGCGCTGCCGACGCACATCTTCACCCTGTCCCAGGACTCTGGTGCCCCGGAGGCGATCACCCAGGCGTGGGGCAGCGCCCTGGTCCTGGTCCTGATCACCGCGGTACTTCTCAGCCTGGCGGTGGTCCTGCGCAACCGCTTCGAAGGAGCACGACGATGGACAACGTGATAGCCGTCCGCGACCTGCGGGTCCTCGACGGCAAGAAGACGCTGGTGGGGCCCGTCACCTTCGAGCTGCCCGCCGGCTCGACCACCGGCCTGTGCGGCCCGTCCGGCGCGGGCAAGTCCACGGTGCTGCGCGCCCTGGTCGACCTGCTGCCGCACGGCCTCACCCGCGACGGCGAGGTGGAGGTGCTGGGCCGGTCCATCCGCTACGGCAAGGGCGACTCCGGCCTGAGGAGCACGGTCGTCCTCGTGCCGCAGACCCCGGTCGTCTTCGGCGGAAGCATCCTGGACAACGCCCTCTTCGGCCTGAGGCACCTGGTGCGCGCGCCCCGGACGGAGCTGCGCGACCGTGTGGAACAGGCACTTCGGGAGGCCGGGTTGTGGAACGAGGTCCAGGGCCGGCTCGACGCCCCGGCCCAGGCGCTCTCCACCGGGCAGCGCCAGCGTCTGTGCCTGGCCCGCGCCCTGGCCCTGGAGCCGGCTGCCCTGCTGCTCGACGAACCCACGAGTGCCCTGGACGAGCGGAGCCGGGACACCGTCGAGGAGTCGGTGGCCGCGCTGCGCGGAAACCGCACGGTCCTGCTCGTCTCGCACGACCCCGGCCAGGTGGCGCGGCTCTGCGACCGAACGGTGCGTCTGGAGCTGCCGGAGACGGCGGCGCTTTCGCCGGCCGGGTGAGCAGCCGTCTCGCAGCCTTGTGAGCGCCCTTCGAGCAGGGGAACCGGGCCCGGTGCGGCGGGGGGAAAGCACCAAGGAACCGGGCCGGGGGGTGTTCGGCCGAAGCCCCCCGCAACGAGCTACGGTTAGCCCGCCGGGTGGGCGTGCCGGGGGGCGGCGCGGGT
>NZ_JBHXTJ010000005.1:0-68478 GCF_042677525.1 Streptomyces sp. NPDC127114 | reverse complement strand
TGTTGTTGTGGTGGTGGGGGGCGGTTGCGGGGGGGTGGTTACAGGCGATGGCGCAGTTGTTTGTGACCCCGTTGCGGGGGGGGTGGCGGCTGCTTTTGTCCGGTTCCAACCCCCCCCCCCCCCGGGCCCGGGGTCTGTCCGGCCTCAGCCCGCCGCTACGAGCTCGGCTTCGCCGGCCGGGTCGGCGTCCCGGAGGGCGGCGAGGTACCGCTCCGCGTCCAGGGCCGCGGCGCAGCCGGAGCCGGCGGCCGTGATGGCCTGCCGGTAGATGTGGTCGACGACGTCGCCGGCGCCGAAGACACCCGGGATGCTCGTACGGGTCGTCGGGGACTGGGTCTTGAGGTAGCCCTCGGCGTCGAGTTCGAGCTGGTCGGCGAAGAGCTCGGTGCGCGGGTCGTGACCGATGGCGATGAACAGCCCGGTCGCGTCCAGCTCGCGCGTCTCGCCCGTGATGACGTCCCGCAGGACGACGCCCGACAGCATGCCGTTCTCGTCCTTGATCTCGGCGACCTCGCTGTCGAAGGCGAAGGAGATCTTGTCGTCGGCGAAGGCCCGGTTCTGCATGGCCTTGGAGGCCCGCAGGGTGGACCGGCGGTGGACGATGGTCACCGAGCGGGCGAAGCGAGTCAGGAAGGTCGCCTCCTCCATCGCGGTGTCGCCGCCGCCGACCACGACGATGTCGCGGTCGCGGAAGAAGAAGCCGTCGCAGGTCGCGCACCAGGACACACCACGTCCGGACAGCTCGTCCTCCTTGGGGAGACCGAGCTTGCGGTAGCCGGAGCCCGTCGCGATGATCACGGCCTTGGCGCGGTGGACCGTTCCCTCGGAGTCGGTGAGCAGCTTGACGTCACCGGTCAGGTCGACGGAGACGATGTCGTCGTCGATCATCTCGGCGCCGAACTTCTCGGCCTGGGCCCGCATGTTGTCCATGAGGTCGGGGCCGTTGATGCCTTCGCGGAAGCCGGGGAAGTTCTCCACCTCGGTCGTCGTGGTGAGAGAGCCGCCGACGAATATGGAGCTGCCGAAGAGGAGCGGCTTGAGCTGGGCGCGGGCGGTGTAGAGGGCCGCGGTGTAGCCGGCCGGGCCGGAGCCGATGATGACGACCTCGCGTACGTCGTCCTGAGCGCCTGTCGTGGTGGTCGTCGTCATGGTGAGGTCAGCTCTCCTGCTTCTTCGCGTCGATGTCGGCGACGAGACCTTCGATGAGGCCCTTGATCTCGTCCCGGATGGGCCGGACGGCCTCGACGCCCTGGCCTGCCGGGTCGTCGAGCTGCCAGTCGAGGTAGGTCTTGCCGGGGAAGTACGGGCAGGCGTCGCCGCAGCCCATGGTGATGACGTAGTCCGAGGCCTGGACGGCCTCGGGGGTGAGGACCTTCGGCCGCTGGTCGGAGATGTCGATGCCCAGCTCTGCCATGGCGGCCACGGCGGCGGGGTTGACCTGGTCACCGGGGAGCGAGCCGGCGGAGCGGACCTCCACCCGGTCGCCCGCCAGGTGTCGGAGGAACCCGGCGGCCATCTGGGAACGCCCTGCGTTGTGGACGCAGACGAACAGGACGGACGCGAGCGGGGTGTCGGACATCGGTTCTTCCTTCGTGGCAGGCAGGGCTCAATCCGGACTGGTATCAGCCCTCACTGATGTGAGAGTATCAGCACATGATGACGTCAGTCGATACTGATCTGATCCGGGTACTGGGTGATCCCCTGCGCCTCCAGATCGTGACCATGCTCGCCCGCGAGACCCTGTGCACCACCCACCTGGTCGAGGAGACCGGGGCGAGGCAGACCAACGTCTCCAACCACCTGAAGGTCCTGCGCGAGGCCGGGGTGGTGGAGACGGAGCCGTGCGGCCGCTTCACGTACTACCGGCTGAGGCCCGAGGTCATCGAAGCCCTGGCCGGCCAGTTCGCCGACCTGGCCGCCACCGCCCGCGCCAACGCCGACACCAAGAGAGCCTGCCCGTAGGCCTCTCGCCCCACCTGCCGAGGAGTACCCGCCCGTGACCGCCACCGAGCCCGCTGCGAGCGATGCCATGGCCACCGACCCGTCGCCGCAGCCCGCACCCGGCGCCACCCCGCCCCGTACCCCGCTCGCCGCCCGCGCCGCCGCCGAGCTCGTCGGCACCGCCGCGCTCGTGGCGGTCGTCGTCGGCTCCGGCATCCAGGCCACCCAGCTCACCGACGACGTGGCGCTGCAGCTCCTCGCGAACTCCACCGCCACCGTCTTCGGCCTCGGCGTCCTGATCGCCCTCCTCGGACCGGTCTCCGGCGCGCACTTCAACCCGGCCGTCACCCTGGCCGAATGGTGGACCGCCCGCCGCGGCGGCGCCGGCGTGAACGCCCGCGAGCTCGCCGTCTACGTCCCCGCCCAGATCGTGGGCGCGATCGCGGGCGCGGTCCTGGCTGACGCGATGTTCGGCGAGCCGCTGGTGAAGTGGTCCACGCACGACCGCTCGGCCGGCAATCTGCTGTTGGGCGAGGTCGTGGCGACGGCCGGGCTGATCCTGCTGATCTTCGGCCTGGCCCGGACGGACCGCCTCCGCTTCGCGCCCGTCGCGGTCGCCTCGTACATCGGCGCCGCGTACTGGTTCACCTCGTCCACGTCCTTCGCGAACCCGGCGGTGACGATCGGTCGCGCCTTCACCGACACCTTCGCGGGCATCGCCCCGGCCTCGGTCCCCGGCTTCGTCGCCATGCAGCTGGTGGGCGCGGTGGCCGGCCTGTGCCTGGTCGCGGTCATCTTCGTACGCGGCCGCTCATGAGCGCCCCAGTGGATGTCGTGGTCATCGGCGGCGGCCAGGCCGGCCTCGCCGCCGGGTACCACCTGCGCCGCCTCGGCCTGGACTTCGTGATCCTCGACGCGCAGCACTCCCCGGGCGGCGCCTGGCAGCACACCTGGGACTCCCTCCACCTCTTCTCACCCGCCGCGTACTCGTCCCTCCCGGGCCGGCTCATGCCGCCACAGCCGGGCGAGACGTACCCGGAGGCGGCGCACGTCGTCTCGTACCTGCGCGATTACGAGGAGCGGTACGAGTTCCCGGTCGTCCGCCCGGTCCGGGTGGAGGCGGTCCACCGCGACGGCGAGTTCCTGCGGGTGGAGGGAAACCTCGGAACCTGGCGAGCCCGTGCGGTCATCAGCGCGACGGGCACGTGGTCACGCCCCTTCATCCCGGCCGTCCCCGGCCGCGAGGACTTCCAGGGCCGGCAACTCCACACGGTGGAGTACCGCAGCCCCGCCGACTTCGCCGGACAGCGGGTCGTGGTCGTCGGCGGCGGCAACTCCGGCGCGCAGATCGCCGCCGACCTCGCGTACGACACCGAGCTGACCTGGGCCACCCTGCGCGAACCCCGCTACCTTGCCGACGACATCGACGGCCGAGCCCTCTTCGACCACGCCACCGCCCGCCGCCGCGCCCTCGACGAAGGCCGCACCGACACCGGCGGCGTGGCCTCGCTGGGCGACATCGTCGCCGTCCCGCCCGTCCGCGCGGCCCGCGACGCCGGACTGCTGAAGGCCCAGCCGATGTTCTCCCGCCTCACGGCGAGCGGAGTCGAGTGGGCCGACGGCATGACCGCCGAGGCGGACGCCGTCATCTGGTGCACCGGCTTCCGCCCCGCCCTCGCCCACCTGGCCCCACTGGGCCTCCGCGGCCCCCGCGGCCACATCCCCACCCACGACACCCAGGCCCTCGGCGAACCCCGTCTCCACCTCCTGGGCTACGGGGACTGGACCGGCCCCGCCTCCGCGACCCTCATCGGGGTGGGGCGCCCGGCCCGCGAAGCCGCCCGGCAGATCGCCGAGCTGCTGCGCTGACAGCAAGAGGCCGGTGGACGGCCGCACGGCGGCGTTCCAGGGCGCATCCGCGCGGGAATCATCCAGTCCCGGGGGTTCCCCGGCTCTGCAACGGGAGCGGCGCGATGGAAGACAGTCATCCGATGCTCGAGCGGCAGACCGTCCTCGACGACTACGCCAGGGCCAGGCGCACCTTCCGCGCCCTCCTGGACGAGGCCACGCCGGCCGACCTCGCCCGCCCGACCGACGGCACCCGATGGACCAACGGGCAGCTCCTGTGGCACATGCTCTTCGGCTACCTCGTCACCCGCGTCCTGCTGGGCCTGACACGCGGCTTCAGCCGGTTGCCCGGGAACGCGAGCAAGGCGTTCGCCTGGGCGCTCGACGCGGGGACGAGGCCCTTCGACGTGATCAACTACCTCGGGCCGTGC
Organism: Streptomyces sp. NPDC127114; assembly: GCF_042677525.1. Classification (NCBI taxonomy): domain Bacteria; kingdom Bacillati; phylum Actinomycetota; class Actinomycetes; order Kitasatosporales; family Streptomycetaceae; genus Streptomyces; species Streptomyces sp. NPDC127114. Next base: position 64,258 of record NZ_JBHXTJ010000005.1, on the reverse strand, counting down.
GGGGCGATGAAGGTGTTCGGGCCCCAAAGGACGGGCGCAGCGTTCGACCGCGTCACCGGCTCGCTGGAGCGGCGGCTCGCGGCGGAGTCCGAGCGCGATCTGGCGCGGGGGATGCACTACCCGGTGCGGTGGGACCCGTTCTTCCAGGACTTCATGACCCTCGCGGACCTCTACCGGTATCCCACTCGGCACTTCGACTTCCACCACGGTCAGCTCACCCTCGGCGAGCGCGGCTGAGGCCGGTCAGTCGATGTGGGGGCTGCGGCGTTCGACGAGGACCGTGTCGCGCCAGCGGCCGTGGTGGCGGCCGATGCGTTCGCGGGTGCCGACGACCCGGAAACCCGCACGGGCGTGGACGGCAAGGCTGGCCGCGTTCTCGGGGAAGATGCCGGACTGGATCGTCCAGATCCCCGCCGCCTCCGTGGAGTCGACGAGAGCCTTCAGCAGCGCGGAGGCGACACCACGCCCCCGGGCATCGGCGTGCACGTAGACCGAGTGCTCGACGACGCCGGCGTAGACACACCGGTCGGACACGGCCGTGGCGGCGACCCAGCCGAGCACCCTGCCGGCATCGCGGTCGAAGGCGACGAACCGGTACTCGGCCAGCCTGGCCGCGTCGAAGGCCTCCCAGGTCGGGGCTTCGGTCTCGAAGGTGGCGTTGCCCTCGTCGATGCCGGCCTGGTAGATCGCCAGGACCTCGTCGGCGTGCTCAGTGGTCATCGGGACCACGGCGAATTCAGCAGGCACCGGGCGGCTCCTCCCCCATGATGGCCCGGGCCGCGCGCGGGAACACCGACAGGCAGGTGCGGTTCACGGCGTACAGGGTCGAGGTGCCCTGCTTCTCGGGCAGGACGAAGCGGACCTCGGCCAGGATCTTCAGGTGATGGGAGACGGTCGACTGACCGATGTCCACCTGGGCGACGAGCTCACCCACGGTCATCGGCCGACCGGCCGCGGCCAGGAGGTGCAGGAGCCGGACGCGCGTGGGGTCTCCGAGAGCACGGAACCAGGTCGCGTACGTGCGGGCCTGCTCTTCGGTGATCGACTCGGTTCGCTTCATCGACCATCGACGATATTCGATGAAGGGGTTCTTGGCCAGAGCCGAGGCGGCCTGCGAAGATCGCCCGCCATGGACTACACCCTGCACCGCGTACGGGCCGAGGACTGGCCGGAGTACCGCGAGATACGTCTCCAGATGCTCCGCGACACCCCGCTCGCCTACCTCGAGACGGTCGAGGACGCGCTTCAGCACCCGGACTCGGAGTGGCAGTTCCGCACCACGCGCGCCGCCGGCCCCGGCAACATCGGGGTCGCCGCCGTAGCCCCGGACGGCGCCTGGGTCGGGACCATGAACGGCTTCCTGCCCGACCCGGACACGGCCAAGCTCGTCGGCGTCTGGCTGCACCCCGGTCACCGGGGCCCGGCCGGCGGGGCAGCGGCGCTCATGCTGGACGAGATCGTCCGCTGGGCGCGCGAGGAGACAGCGGCCGAGCGGCTCGTCCTCCTCGTCCACGAGGAGAACCGCCGCGCCATCGCCTTCTACCGGCGCAGCGGCTTCGTTCCGACCGGTCACGAGGAGCCGTATCCGCTGAACGAGAGCCAGCGCGAACTGGAGATGGCGTTCCCTCTGCGCGGCTGACGTGGCCGCCTCACCGGAACATGCGGATGCCGGGTGCGGGCGGGGCGTCTGTCCTCCTCCACCGCCGGCACCCGGAGACCGTCCGCCGCCCCTCCGCGCCTATGCGGCGCCGCTCAGGACGCCCTCGCGCGCACCCGCACCACACGAGGTGCACGCGTCGTCGCGCTCGTACTCCTCCGTCTGGACGCCGTACTCCGCGGAGTCCAGCAGCAGCTTGGCGCCGAGCGACTTGGCCGGCAGGCCGAGCAGGAAGCGCAGCGTCTCGTTGACCGCGACGGCCGAGACCATCGCGTTGAGCGGGCCGTAACTCGGCGCTTGGTAGGACCGGTTGTAGTCCGTGAAGTCGGTGCCTTCCAGGTCGCCATCGTTGTACGAGGCCAGGCTGGTCTCGGCGAAGTGGCACTCCAGGCAGGCCGTCCGGCCGGGCACGACCAGCGGGCCCACGATGCCCATCGTGTCGAGATAGCCGGCGCAGGTGTACGGGACTCCGGTCCGGACTGACGCCTCGTTCAGCCAGCGGTGGACGTCCTGCGGGGTGTCGGCGGACAGGATGACGAGGTCGCAGTCGGCGAAGTGCCGGACGGCGAAGTCGGGGCCGTCGAAGACGTCGTTGACGACGTCGACGCGCACCTCCGTGTTGCGCTCGGCGACGCGGCGGGCGAGGGCCTCGACCTTCGGGGTGCCGACGTCGCCCTCGGTGTAGAGGAACTGGCGCGTGAGGTTGGTGGTCTCGACGACGTCGGCGTCGGCGACGACGAGCCGGCCGACGCCCGCCGCGGCGAGCATCATCGCCACGTTGCTGCCGATGCCGCCGGTGCCGATGAGGCCGATGGAGCTGCCCCTGATGATCTCCATCGGGTCGCCGTCGAAGCCGGAGACACCGAAGTAGAGGCGGTGACGGCTGTAACGCTCCTCGCGGTCGACCCACTGCGGGGTGAGGACCCCGGCGCCGAGCAGCTCGTCGAGGAGCCGGCGGGCCTCGTCGTCAGTCAGTCCGGAGTTGGCGGTGACGGCCGCGAGCGCCTCTCCTTCCGCCACGGGGGTCGAGAAGGCGGACAGGACGTGACGCAGGTACTCGGGGGCATCCTCGATGACCAGCGCCGCGGGCGGCATGAGGCCGATCATGAGGTCCTTGCCCGGCTGCAGGACGGACAGGCCCTGCCGGAGATTGATCGATGTCATCGGGTGCCTCCGTGTGCCGCCGCGGGGACGGTCACGTTCAGGGGTTGCGGGGTGGCGGTGGCGGTGGGGATTTCGGTACGAGGGGTCAGCAGCCGCCCGCCGCCGAGGACGAGGAACGCGGCGGCGACCGAGAAGACGGTCAGGAACACGGCCGCTCCGGGCGGTCCGGCGAAGGCGAGCACCGCGCTCACCACGGCGACGGACACGGGCTGGACCGCGGACTCCAGGGACTGGACGGCGGTCATCGTCTGCCCCAGGTGCTCCATCGGCACCCGCTCCTGGATGAGGTTGGAGCGGGAGACGGCGTAGACCATGCCGCAGAGGTTCACGACGAGCATCGCGGCGGCAGCGCCGATCCACGAGGGGACTGCGAAGAGCGCGGAGCCGACGGCCATCCACAGGGCGGCCTGGCGCATCACCGGCTCCTTGGGCCGGTCGGCGAGCCGCTGGCAGATCAGGGTGCCGAGGAAGAGGCCGGCACCGGCGGCGCTCGTCACGATGCCGGCTTCGGTGGGCCCGTCGCCGTACACGTCCCGTACGGCGAAGACGGCGAGGGTGGCCAGCGGCGCGTACACGATCGCGACGGCGGCGATCGAGCTCACGAACCGCCCGGCGCCTTCGGCCCTGCGGAACCAGGTGAGGCCTTCCGCGAGGCTCTTGCGCATGGGCGCCGTGGAGGTGTTCCCCGGTGTGGTCGGGGCGCCGATCGTGAGCACGACGGCGGCGATGGCCAGGAAGGTGAGGCTGTCGAGCAGCATCAGCACGTCGGCGGACGTGATCTGGAGCAGGAACCCGCCGGCCACGGGGCCGAGGACCGACGCCGACGTCCAGGCGCTGGCGAAGGCCGCGTTCACCTTGCTGCGGCGGTCTCCGTACACGCGCGGGATGGTGACGAAGGTGGCGGTGCGGGCGAACAGGTCGATGGTGTTCATCGCGTACGCGACGAGGCCGATCAGCCACACGGCGGCGGTGGACGCACCGGCGGCGAGCGGAATGGTCAGTACGAGGCCGGCCTGGAGCAGGTAGGCCCACAGCATCATCGCGCGCGGCGACCGGCGGTCGGCGAGCACGCCGATCAGGGGGCCGGGAAACGCCTTGGGGAGCTGTGTGGCCAGAGCAACGCCGCCCATTGCGGCGAAGGAATGCGTCCGGTCGAAGACGAGGAGGGGCAGGACGATATTGAATACGCCGTTACCGAAGGCGTTGACCCACATGCCGGCGAAATGACGGCGGAATCTCGAGTCGCGCCAGATGGATTTCTCCTCGGCCGGACCGGGATTCTTCGTTTCCGCATTCGCCATGGGACGCACCGCCTCCGAACGGATTCTTTCAGGCTTGGACGAAGCCGCTGCCGCGGGCCGGGAGCGGAGACCGCTCCCGGCCCGCGAGGCGACAGTTAGTTGAAGACCCGACCGGAGACGGCCTTGGCAGCGACAACCTTGACGATCTTCAGCATGATTACTCCCTGAGTAATTTCGAGGTTTCCCGGGATTCTCTCCCGGTGTCGCCTCCGTTTGTTGGCGACGGGTTAATCATGTCCCGCTGGAAGGGCCTACGGAAGGCTTTTCTGTGGCAGCAATTGCACGCGGCAGGAAGCTGCCTTGGCGATCTTCAGGAAGGGGTGCCGAAAACGCTCCGTAAACGGCTCAGGAAAACACGAACCCCCCCGAGCCAAGGGCTCGGGGGGCCAGCGGGGGACGTGTCAGCGCCTCCGGAAGGCGCGCAGAAGTCGTGCTGCGTGCCTCTCGGCGCCGGGGTCGAGAACGAACAGTGGCAAGGCGTGGACGGCGTGATGCCAGAAGGAGATGTCCATCGTCGCCTTGATGGACGAGTGGAAGGCCAGGGAGGCCAGACCCACCGCCCGGGGTCGCTTGCGGAACGCGATCTGCGCCGCCGGGAAGAGGAGTTCGAAGGCGAGTGTCGCGGCGCTGGCGGCGGCCGCCACCGTCATGGGCCGTCGACTGATCCACTTGCCGGCGCGGGTCCCGAGCTCGGCCCAGCTCCCGCGCAGGGTACGACCGTCGGCCCAGGCCGGGCCGCTCAACAGCAGCTTGGACAGGCCGGACTGGAAGTACAGGCAGCCGTAGTACAGCCGCATGGCAAGCAGAACCGCGGTCGCGACCCCGTCAGAGGAGCCGTCGTCATCAGCAGGGCCTTCCTCGGCGAGGCTGCCGCGTGAGTCGGTCAGCGAGAGCAGGAGCAGGTAGACGTTGAGGTTGGAGTTGTAGTTCCACGCCCGCTGGTCGAACTGCGCCACGTGCCGCTGCACGGCGGCGAACGAAACGTTGGCGGCGAACTTCAGCGCCTTGCTCTCGACGCCGAGCGTCCACGCGGCCGTAGAAACGAACGCCAGTCGCCGCAGGCCCTCGTACTGCTCGGCGGTCAGCCGACCGCCCCGGTTCCCCTCGGCCCCGTCGTCGTCCGTCCGGCTCCACTCGTCGACGAGGGCGTCGCCGGGAGGCAGGTGCCAGAGTGTGTTGAGCACGGCGAGTCCGGTGGTGAGCCGGGCCAGTGCCAGGCGCTGACGCGCCCCGCTGATCTCAGGCAGCATGTCCCGCCTCCTCCTTCTCGATCTCCTCGTCGAGGGGCTCCACGAACCGCCACAGCTCATAGCCCTGCTGCCCGTCGACGAGACCCATCGGGTCGTACCGGTGGACAAGTTCGGCCGACAGGACCTCCGTACGGTCGAAGGGCGAGCAGGTCCGGAAGTCGACCTCCACGAAGTACAGCTCCATGGCGACGAACCGCCGCCCGGGCCCCGCCGAGAACGACGCCTTCACCTCGTCCCAGGCCCGCCAGCCCCGCCGGTTCAGCCGCTCCAGCGCCTGTCGGCAGAACCGGTCGCGGACCTCGACGTCGTCCTGCGCGTAGAAGACCCGCTCCAGCACGGACACCACCCGGAAGAACTCCAGCGGCAGCAGCGACCACGGATCGGTGGGCCCGATGGCGCCCCCGTCGTCCGTGAACAGCCGGACGCGCATCTGCAGCGCCTGGTCCCGCTTGTGGTACGCGAACATGTTGAAGGTGCAGAACGGCCACCGGTTGGTGTTGAGGACCGTGTGCACCACCTGGCCGGCGAGATAGACGGACGTCCCCGCGAGGATCGCCCGACTGAGCAGCTTGGCCCGGGGTACTGGGGACACGTGCGCTCTCTTTCGATGGGACGCATGCGCCGCCCATGCCGGCGCACACTGCGGTCACCGTCGAGTCTCGACAGCCGCACGGCACGAGGGAACCCGCAGCTGGTGGCATGATCCGTCCCTGGCACCGTCCTGCCCGTCGAGGCGAGGGTCAGACCTCATGCGCTCGCGACGGGCACGGTGACCTGGACGGCGATCATCTGGGCGTCCGCCGCGGCGACGATGTCGGCGTTCAGCCGCTTCTGCGGCTGCACCGATGGCCCCGAGGTCGGTGCCCCGCCGGTACCCCTGACTGTTGCGGGAAATCCCCTTCAAGCTCTCGTCCACCCCGTATCCTATGTTCCATACTTGCAACACCGTCGGCGAGCCGATCAGAGATAGTCGGGCGGGGAAAGGTGCGGACCCATGGGCACATGGGATGATCTCGGCATGCCCCGGAGCAGTAACGATCAGGTCCCGCGACACTATGTGATCGACGGAACCTGGCCGCATGCCGCTCTGGCTCCCGACGCGCCCGTGAGCGCGCACTACGGACAGGCTCTGGCCCGCAGCCTCGACCGCGCCATGAGCTCCACCGGACACACGCTCCGCACGCTGGCCGACGCCACGGGCGTCACCCATTCCACCATCAGCAGGGTGGTCAACGGCAGGGTCATGCCGGACCTGGGAACGATCGCCAGACTTGAGGCCGCCTTCGGGTTCCAGCTCTGGCCGGGACCGGCGGCGCTGCCGCCGAGTCCCTCACTCTGACCGCACGACCGTCAATCCCCTCTTGGCCGCACCCCACTTGCGCGGCGCGCACGAGCAGAGACGATTTACGCATGTGCATGTATGCACCGCTTATGCGTCGAGAGGTCTACCTGTTGTGCTTCGGTCCTGGACATGAGGTGCTCACCGTCCGTCCCGGACCATCCGGCGGGTTCACCCTTCCCTCGACCCTGCGCCGCGAACGTGAGACGTACGAACAGGCCGCCCTCCGGCTGAGGGGAGTTGGTGCGATGCGGTCGGGTGCCGTGGTCGCACGGGTCGAGCCCTTGCCTGCGTGGTCGCGGTCCGGGCGGCGCGAGGTCCGCATCTTCACCGCCCATGCCGACAAGCTGTTCCCAGTGGAAGCGGGTGGCTGGGAGTCGTGCGAGGACGCCCTGCCAGGCCTGGGACACCTGGGCATCCCGAAGTTCGACCTGTTCGTCGAGGGCTACATCGGGGGCTGGATCCCGGACGGATGGATCACACTGGAGCCCCGATCGAGCTAGCACCGCAGGCACCTGCTCCATGGGCGGTCATTCACTCCCGTGCGCCCCCCTTCCCTGCGCACGAGCCACACTGACGCTGGGTAACTGACGTCTCGTGAAGAAGACGCAGGTGAGAGCGCATAAGCCATTGCAGAGTGACGCCGTCACGGGAAGACTTCGGAGCGATTTTCGGATTTCGTTCGAGCGCATCTCGCTCTCTTTCGCAGACCTCCTCAGGGGGCAATTCCGGAGAAGCCCTACCGAGCTGATGAGCGGCTGGATAATCTCGTCGCAGATTGCAGATCCCGGGAACTGAGGGGAGGTTCCTTCCATGCAGTCGCAAGCCGCGCTGGCCGTTCTGGCCGAGCTGAGGTCGCTGGCGCTCCACGACGAGGAGCGACTTGCCGCATCGAAGGAGCGCCTTGCCCGCGCAGAGCAGGAGGTCACGGCGGCCCGCGCGGCGTTCGACTCTGCGAATGCGCGCGCGGAGGTCTCTCAGAAGGTGGCGCTGGGCGCCGAAGAGCTACTGGTCGGTGTGGCGCAGGCAGGCGATGACGTGCTGGAACCTCCCTGCGAGCCGGCCGGGTGGACGCCGGGTGGCGCGCGACCGACGCTGGGCCAGGTGATGGCGGCCTACGTACGCGCACAGGGGGGTCGAGGTGTGTCCCGTGCGGAGATCGCCGGGCATGTGAGCGTTGCACGTCCGGACCTTCGGGTCGGCGGCGTGGGTCCGGAGCTCACCGAACTCGTACGGGCTGGGGTACTCGTCCGCCTTGAGCGCGGCATCTACGGCATTCCCCAGGCATCTGAGGCTGGTGATGCTTAGCGAGTATCCCCTTCGAACCAACAAGGGAGATGCACGCGCAAGTGCCGCCGGGGGCTGGAACCGTTCGGCGGCACAGGGACGCGCTTTTTCTGGGCTCACGCATCGCCTAGATTCTAGGCGCCTTTTGGGGCACGCGCGAGGGTCCGGAGCAAATTCGGCCTGCCATGGGCCGGGAAATGGGCTCACCGTGTCTTTCTTTTCGCACTCGGATTCCAGAGATGGCTGGTACGCGAGCGCTTCTACATCCTCTGACCGCCGGCAGCGGACCCGCCGGCGGACCTCGGGCACCACCACTCCCGCGTCGCGGCGGACGCTGCCCAGCGGGCGGTCCAGCCCCGTGCAACAGATCAAGACCCTCGCGACTCTCGCCCGACTGGCCGAAGGCACGGGCGAGGTACGGCGAAGCGTGCTGGCGCAGCACACCGGGCGGAGCGCGGCGACCGTCGGCGACTGCATGGGCTTCCTGGCGGACGTGGGTCTGGTGCGGGCAGCCCAGGGCCTGTACGCGGTCACCGACGAGGGGCGGGAATTCGCCGGCCTGTGGCAGCGGGATTCCGCCCGGGCAAGGCTCCTGCTACACCCACTGCTTGCGGCGCACTGGTCCGCCCCGGCCGCAGCACGGCATCTCGCCGACGGCCCCCTCCCGCAGGAGGAACTGGCCAAGCGCATCCGCGCGGGCCTGCCCGGGGTTCCGCTGCGTGGCATGTACTTGGTCGAGTGGCTGGTGATCGGCCTGGTCTTGGTCCGCGACGAGCAGTTGCGCGTCCACCTTGCCCCCGCCAACCATCAGCCGGCGCCTGAACCGGCCGACGGTCCGGCAGGTGAGGCGCCTTCGGAGCCGCACAAGGACAACGCGTCGCGGACGGAGCGGGGTACGGGACCGCGCCCCGGTCAGGCCGGACCCTCCGCGGGCACCACCCTGCTCGGGCTGACCCGCCAGGAAGTCCAAGCACTGCCCGACGCGCGGTACGCGGCCTTCCTCGACGGCGTCCTGCAGACCCTGCGCGGCGCCCACGCCCCTCTCACCTGACGGCGAGAGCCCCACGTAGCAGCGAGACGTCGCCCCGGCCGGGGCCGGGGCGACATCTCTGGGGTGGCGGCTGGTGTTCGCGCGAGGATCTGGAGCCTGGGCGCGGAGGGTTCGATCCCCTCGCCATCCACCCCCTGCCGACCAGCATGGCACTATTCACCGGAAGGGAACCAGCACTCATGCCCAACACCGCTGTCCGCCCAGCGCACTGAGCGAACGTCAGTCAAAGCACCGAACGGACGACCCCTTCACCACTTGGGCGTCCTCGCGTTGCGCGTACGGGAAACCCTCCGCACGGTGGTGCATGTTCGCACCAGTTACGCGGAGGTGTCCGCATGCCCCGTATCCCTCACTCTCCGAACCCGACACGGTCGCGGCCCTGCCCGATGGTGGCAGAGGTGGCAGACCGTGGCTGGTGAAGTCACGCTCGCGGCCACTGTCGGACAGGTCCTCGCCGAGTGGCAGGGTCTGGTCACGCGCGGCGAGATGTCCGAGCAGACGCTCAGCCGGTTCGGCCAGCTGTTGCACCGCTTCGAGGCGTTCGCCACGGTCCACGGCGCTCCACTGCTCAGCGACCTCGACACCGCTCTGACCACGCAATTCGTAGACGCCCAGGGTCGGACACGTCACGGGCGGGTGGCCCCGGCCTCCCTGTCCACCCGGCACCTGCGACGCAGTGTCCTGCGGATGTGCTTCGCTTCCGCCCACCGGCTCGGCCTCGCCGACACCGACCCCACCCGGGACATCGACCTGCCTCCCCGGGTGACGGGCGAAACCCGCCCTCTGGACGAGGCCGAGGCCGTCGAACTACGGGCAGCAGCCGAGTTCACCCACCACGCCACGCGCCACGCCGCCGCTGCCGCACTCGCCCTTGCCGGCGGATTCAGCGGCGAGATCGGCCACGTCACACCCGCCGACCTCGACCTCACGGGCGCGCGGGTATGGATGCACGGCTCGACCAAGACGAGGCCTCGCTGGTGTCCGCTGGACACCTGGGCCGCCCACGTCCTTGCGGCCCGCGCCCATCACGTCCAGGCCGCAGCCCCGCCGGGGCACGAGCCCGGCTGCCTGAAACTCGCCGTCTCCTCGCGCAACGGCAGCAACGAGCAGATCCAGGCCCGGGTCTGCGTCGCCCTGCGGGACCTGGTCAACCGGATCGGGCTGGGCGCCGACAGCACGGTCCGGCCCGCCTCCATCACCGCCTACGCCGGGTGGGAGACCTTCACCCGCACCCGTCATATCGAGGCCGCGGCCCGCCATCTCGGCATGAACTCTCTCGACAGCACCGCGGCGCTCATCGGACACGACTGGCAACCAGGAACCACCACTCACGACACCTCCCCACAGAAAGGAGACGGCCGGAATGCCTGACGACCTCTTCGGCGACCGCGCCCAGCGCAAGAGGACCGCCCGCCGTGCCTGCGAATCCGACCTGCGCACGGTCTCTCGCCGCGTCAGGGACGTCGCACGGTTCGAAGACCTCTACCGTCTCGCCGCAGCCCTCGAAGACGAACCCGGCCCCCGCCGGGGCCGCCCGCCCCACTACCCGCCCTACGTCTACGTCCTCTTCCTCGCCCTGCGCGGCATCCACGGCTCCGCCCGCTACTGCGCCGGCGACCTCCAGGACGCGACGGTCTGGAACACCGTCCGCGAGGGCGTCGCCCACCACCTGGGCAGCGACGAGGCCAGACGCCTGCCCCAAGCAGGTCCCTCACGCCATCAGTGGCAGCACGCCCAGCGCAAGCTCCTCGTCCCGCGCCTCGAGGCTCTCAACGCGTCCTTCGCCGAACTCGCCCTCACCCAGGCCCTGCGCCAGGGCCTGCTCCCCGCCGACGCCCGCCGCTGCTGGAGCGGCCCGCGACGCCACCAGCTCATCGCCGGCGACGGCACCGTCGCCAAGTCCCCCACCCTCTCCACCACCCCCTACAGCGTCGACCCCACCACCGGCGAGATCCGCCGTCACCGCGTCGACCCCGCCTCCTCCTGGCAGAAGGAGGGCGGCGCCGACCGCAAGCACGCCCCCGGCCAGCAAACCGGCCGGGGCGAGACCTCCCACCAGAACGAACCGGACGGGAGGGAGGAGAAGGAGGAGAAGGACGAGGCGATGGTCCTGGGTACCAAGTTCGTCGTCTTCTCCACCCGTCACCGCGGCTACTTCCGACGCGTCTTCCTCAACTACTCCCACGTCCCCCACGACCAGGAAGGCGGCGAGGCCGCCGTCGCCCTCGAGCTCGCCTGCGGCATCCTGGACGCCGCCGACGGCTGCATGGGCGTCCTGTACGACGGCGCCTTCCGCGGTATGCACCGCGACGTGATCGCCCGCCGCGGCCGGCTCCTCATCAACAAGCAGCACAAGGGCACCAAGCCCCGCTACATCCGCACCGTCGGTTACCGCCGTTGCCGGCACGAACTGTGGTCCTCGGCAGGGCGCGTCCACGAACGCGCCTACCTCGACGACGGCACCAGCGCCCTCGTGCCCCTGCCGGTTCGCAAGCTCGAACGCCGCGCCAGCGCCCACACCCACCGCTGGTACCACCTGCTCACCATCCCCTGCCCCCGCGGCCCGCACGTACACCGCGAGCCCGTCGGCGTCACCACCGCACCGGGCGAACGCGGCGACGGGCAGAGCGACGCCGAGACCGGCTTCCACCGCGCCGAGCACTTGCTGCAGATCCCCGACGACACCGCCGTCCACCAGCAGCTCTACGGTGGCCGCGAAGACACCGAGGCGGGCTTCTCGCAGTTCGACCGCTCGCTGTGGAACCGCCGCATGATCGCCTTCGGCGCCGAGGCCCAGAGCCTCGTCGTCCTCAGCTTCCTCCTTGCCCAGAACGCCACGAGCGCCGCCCGCTACCAAGAAGACCCCACGTACGCCGACGCCGACGCGGAAGCCACCGACACCGGCGACACCACAGCCCGCCCCCGATGACCAACAAGAGCTGACGCCACAGCCCACCGCCCCCACCCGATCCGCTAACCTGTCAGGGACCGCCCTCAGCGGCGGTCCCACTCCTTGCCACGGCACGGCTGTCTGCTCACGCAGAGTATTCAGCCACGTTGTACGCAAGGCCCCGCCTTCGTAGCTCAGGGGATAGAGCACCGCTCTCCTAAAGCGGGTGTCGCAGGTTCGAATCCTGCCGGGGGCACAAGCACAAAGGGCAGGTACGAAGATTCCGTACCTGCCCTTTGACATCTACAGGTGACATCACCGGCGGCGATCACACGACCGGGCCGCCTCCTGAGAAGCCTGTCCATGTGGCTGATCGCCTCGCGCTGCGTGTCCTGGACAACGTGCGTGTACACGTCCATCGTGATGCTGATCTGGCTGTGACCGAGGATCTCCATCCCTACCCGGGGTGCGACGCCTGCGGCGGTGAGTAGCGTCGCCGTACCGTGTCGGGCGTCGTGAAGCTGGATCACGCGGAGGCCGGCGGATGCGGCGACGCGGGTGAAGGAGCAGTACACGTTGCGCGGCTCTACCGGACGGCCGGTGCTTGTGGTGAAGACGTAGCCGCCCTCCTGCCACTTCTCCCCTGCCTTGGCTCGTGATCGTTCTGCTTCATCCGGTCCCACCGGAGGGGCGCGATGCACAGGGCGGGCAGCGGTACGACCCGCCGACGGCGTCCCTTGGGATCGTCGTCGTACAGGACCCCGCGTCGACGCTGGGTCTGCTGGCGGATGTAGAGGACCCGCTTGTCGAAGTCGACGTCCGCGCGGTCGAGTGGATCACCCCGGAAGAGATCACCGAGCGCATGACCGAGGTCTACGCGATCCGCCTCCTGGACGCCCTGGACGACGCGGGCCCTCACCTCCGCAGCCACGCGGCCGCCAGCCGGCCGCACAGCGGTAGGCGTGGAACCGGTGATGATGAGCCGCGAGGAAGCCATCTCCCTGGTGCAACGCCTCATGACGGCCGAGGGAATCAGCGAGGCAGAGCAGGACGAGATGCTGGAGGCCCTTGAGAACGGCCTGGTCTGCCCGCACATCAGCGACTACATCTTCTGGAACCCCACCGAGCTGACCGCCGAGCAGGTCGTGGACAAGGCTTTGACCTACCGCCCGATCGCCCTGTGAGCCCCACAGGACCACTGCGGTAAGAGTTTCCCTACTTCATCAAGCACCCGGCTGCGCTACCGCTCCGCCGGGCGGGCTTCCCGGCTCTGCTCCGCGCGACGCTCCTGCCTTCGGCCCGCTCCGCGCGCGCTGCGCCGACGCCCGCCCCTGCAAGACGGGATAGGCCCAAGGGCATGAGTCGAGCCCCAACGGCCCGTGGTTCTGTCTGTCACCGACATGCCTCCGGCGGGGGCCTCAGTCTCCGGGATGGAGGGGGCGCCGTGCGCGGGTGCTGGCCGGTGGGATGTGGCGGTAGGGAACTCCCATCCCGTCTGCCATCGACCCAGGACAAGCCGAGCAGACACGGCACCGGGCCCGCTCCACATACGTGTGGGCCGACGGCAGACGGGATGGGAGTTGGAGGGGTACACAGGAGTGGTCACGGTTTACGCAAAAAGCGGCGCCCCCGATCGACTGATAGAGGACGCCGCCGCTCAGAGCCCTATCAACTCAGAGCAATTGCGATCTCAGCTTCGGTGCTTGCTGAGGAGAAAGTACGCCAGCGGCAGCAGGGCGGACAGAAGGATGAGACCGGCCTGGAGCTGCCACGGCATCCCCGGCGACACCTGGTGCAATCCACGCGCCATGAGATAGGGGGCGAAAGTCGACCCCCCGATCCCAGTTCCAGCCGCGATGACCCGCATCAGTGTTTGCGAGTGCTCCGCCGGCACCCCCACGGCGAGCGCGGGGCCGTCAGGGAGCGTCGAAAACGTGACGTGGGCCGAGGTGCTCGGCTGATTGTCGTTCTCGGCGGTGCCATTGCCTTGAATTTGCATTTTTTGCCTTAGAGACGGGATTGCCTCTGGCTGCTACTGCTACTCGGACCCAGGAGGCCACATCGGGCCCCAAGGGAGGAGGACCTTCTCACTCGGGCCATCCCCCGTTTGTCCCACACGGATCCGGCCCTACCTCAACAGGTGACTCAGTGATGCGACTAAGCCGGCCGAGGTTGTACAGCGCGACATGACTCGGCTGCGAGGATAGTATCCCTGGTGGTGCGTCCAAGCACCAGATTTCACGCATATGTGATGCGCCGCTCCCAAGGGGAGGACAAGATGCCTGATGCTGGGAGTGAACCTCAGCGTGCATCCAGCGAGCGCTACTCGGTGACGTTCGTTCCGCCCGCCGTCGAGGCTATCGCCGACCTGACCGAGATCACGGGGCTCTCCAAGGCTGACGTGATCAACCGCGCCGTGCAGATCTATGCCTACCTGGAGTCGCAGAAGCAGCAGGGCGCCCACCTCCTGCTACGCGGAGTGGATGGGAACACCGAGCGACTGCACATCGTCTAGCCCTCGGAGTACAGAGCGTCAGAGCCGAGTCGTCCGTTAGGCGTGATCAAGAGTAGGCAACGCATACGAGCCTGCAGCCTCTTGAGTTGATGGCATCCGTGGCCGAACGAGAACCCGCAGCTGGGGCGCCGCAACTCCCGGTGCGCACCCCGCCAAGCCAGTTAGCGGCGAGGTGCGCGCCCGGAGAGTCTCGTTCGAGGTTCAGTCCTCCATTTGGGAGATCGTGCCAGGTCCGAGCCGCAGCGCGGCCGCCGTCCGCCGCAACCCAGATCGCTCCATCTGCTCCAGCACGTCATCCACCGATTCTGGGGGGTTCCGGCGCGACTCCGCGATCTGCTGCACACAGGCATAGACGATGCGGTCGTCCAGGCCGAGCAAATCAAGCAGGAACGAGTCCGCCGACTTCGCCTCGATGTCCCATGGCGTGAGGGCTGCAGCCGGGAAGTGCTTTCGGTTGTCGGTCACAATCACCTGAGCTTGCGCTTTGATCGCAGCAGCCAGAACATGCCTGTCCCCTGCGTCAGGGAGCTTCAGACCTTCCATGAGCGACTCATGACCTGTGACGCGAACATCACGAATCGAATCATTCATGAGCTCCCTCAGGCGTTCCAGCTTGTCGAGATCAGTGCCTCGCTGCTCGTGGAGAGCGCGAACCATCTCGTCCAAGATCTGATCAGACCACTTGGCCTGCACCATGCCACCGAGCGCCACGCGTATCAGCAGGTCCCTCACCACGTTCGGGTAGAGCACGCAGGCGTCGTACACAACGACGAAAGCCATTGATCAGTCCAGCCCTAGTTCCTGTCCAAGCTGCGCCAGCCTGTTGGCTGCATCATGCCTGCGCTGATCATCCTCACGCTTGTAGCGCATGAGGTCCTCGAAGCGGATGCGCCGATGACGTCCTACTCGGCGGTAGGGGATCTTCTCATCGTCAAGCAGACCGATGAGGTAGGGGCGAGAAACATCGAGCACATCAGCCGCTTGTTGCGTTGTGAGCTCCGCGTCGACGGGCATGACCCGCACACCCTTGCCGCTGGCGAGTGCTGCAAGCAGAGCAGCGAACATCTCAGCGACAGGTCGAGGGAGCACCAAAGCCTCCCCTTGTGCGCCGGCCTCCAGGTGCACCCGGATGTCGTCGCTAGCCCCCTCAGTGTGCTCCAGGTAGCTGTTCAGGCGGCGCAGCGCTCGCTCCGCATCCTGGGCCTTGATGACTCCTGGCTCTAGCTTGCGCCCTTGTGCAGCAGTGGCCATCGCAGCCTCTCCCTTCCATAGACCTAAGTGAAGTATTCGCAACAAACGAAGCCAACGCAAGCGGTGTGAGCAAAGAATCAGCCAACCAACTGCGGTTCCAGGCGTGACCAGGACGCCAGCTCACGCCATGATCAGCGTGAGTCCACCCAGCTTCCTTCGGCGATCCAGTATCCGACTCCGACCAGACCGTTTGGCCCGGGTTTGCGCACCTGGCACAGGCCTCGATTGCGTCTCCACGCTGCCGCTACCAGTGGAGGCTTGCTCCACACCAGGCGGCAGACAAGCCGCGGCCCATTCGTGGACCAGCGCACCCAAGTAGGCGGCCATCCGGCTCCTGACCTGCTAAGACGCCTTGGACGCACGCGCCCTCCGGAGCCGTGTGCCGTGCGCGGCATCATGGTCTCCATGACTTCCGAACCCATCTATGCCCCAATTGAGAGCACCCACGTCACGGCAACGGATGGTGCTGCACTCGTCTTCACGTGGGATGCGAACTCACGGATCGAGGTGCGGAACCTCGGGGGCGAGGTTGTCATCGAGGCGAATGCCGCGGGCCTCAGGTCGCTGGCCGCACACCTGCTCGTCCTGGCCGGCGACGGTGTACCCGACGGAGCGCACCTGCACCTCGAAGACGGCAACGGCTTGGAGGACGGTTCTGTCGGTTTGGTCCTGGAGCGAAGCAACGAGCAGTAGATCCGCCGGCGCAAAGGCCCCTGGTTCGTGCCGGGAGGGCTCGGGCTGCGCTGCGAGATGCGGCGCCAAATAGGGTGCCAAGCATGACCGCTTCTCCTGATCACGTCGACAGCAGGGAGGATCTGGCGTCCTTCGTCAGATCTCTGCAGCGCAGTTATGTCGACCGCGGTGAGTCGTGGGACAACGCGGACCTTGCAGGGTTCCTGGATGCCTTGGCGGCGTGGATTGACGACGCTGACGGCTGGTACAACAACACCGGCCTGGAGCTGCCAGCCAACGGTGACTGGCGCTTCTTCGCCCGAGCGCTCCGAGCGGCGACCGTGTACGAGTAGTCGCGGATCAAGCAGGCTCAGGGCACTACCAGAAGAGCAGAGCAGCCCCGGACGTAAGCCGAGGCTGCTCTGTCGTTCTGGTGCGCTGCCGCTATCCGAAGGCCGCTGCTGGCAATCGCGGCTTGTCGTCGCCTCCCTGAGCGTAGGGCAGCGGGGGCGACAGGCGTTGGCCCCGGCTTGTCGCTACACGGAGTGCATCCCGTAGGGCTCCGACCAGCTCTGCGGACAAGTTTCGAAGTTCCTCCGGATCCATCTCCTCACGGTGGAGCACTTCCAGCGCGTGCGACACGAGGTTGGCAGCCAGGTGGAGTTGCGTCGCTTCAGTGCTGTCAGCCAGGGGACAGGTGGCTGTTGTGTCGTCGGTGCTCAGGTAGCAGGGGTTGCCGTCGGGGGTTGTCCACGGGAGGAGGCGGAGGCCGTTGTGGGCCGTCATCCCTCTGCACCTCCTTCCTGGGTCGTGTGGTGGGCGGTGAAGAGGGCTTCGGCGCGGTCGCCGGGGAGGACCAGGCGGGCCGCCTCGATGACGCGGCCGGTGGGGCCGGTCGAGACACGGGTGATGGCGAGGACGGCCAGGGTCGGGGTGATGCGGAGGGTTGCGGCTTCCGCCGGGGTCGGGAGGCGCGCAGTGACCCTGTCCTGGACTTCCGCCGGCCGCTGGCGGCACCAAGGCGGCTCGGCCGCGGCGAGGTCCCGAGGGATGTAGATGCGGGCCAGGCTGTGCGGGGACTCGCCCTCGTGGCCGATGCAGAGGAATTCCGTCAGCGGAGTGCGTGAGGGGACCTTGAGCAGGATGGCCAGCAGGCCCTCGGCGCGGAGTTGAGTTGTGCGGACGGTCACGTGGAGGGTGGGCGTAAGGACGCCGCCCTCGTACGTCAGCCGGCTCAGGGCTCGGCGGACGTAGTTGCCCTTGCCGTGGTGCTTTTCGATCACGCCCTCGGCCTGGAGGAGGGCGAGGGCGTTGCGGAGGGTTGCCGTGCTGACCTTGTAGCGGGCGGCCAGTTGAGGTTCCGAGGCGAGGCGTTCGCCGGGCTTCAGTTGGCCGGTGGCGATCTGAGCGCGGAGGTCTTCGGCGATGGTGTCGCGTAGGGAAGGCACGGGCCGGATCACCACCTTCTGAGGACTCGGAGGGCGACGAGTCGGGTTCGGGGGTGCATGGTCAGCTGCTCGCCCGTCTCGAAGAGAAGACGCCTGGCGCCGCGGGGCAGTTGGCGGAGGTCGGCGACGCGGCAGGGATGGCCGCCGATCTGGATGACGTCGCCGCGCTGCACGTTGGTCGAGGTAATCTCGACGGGGCCAGCCACGGCGCCATCGAGGGTCCGGGTCATCACGCCGTCGCCTCCGTCGGGGCGGGCTGCACGGCCGGCTCGTGACACGGGCAGGCACACGCCTCGTAGATGACCGGGATGCCGACCGGGGCCACTGTCGGGGAGGAGTGGGCGCACTCGTAGTGCGTGCCGATGCGGCAGGGGGTCGAGCGGTACGGGGTGGCTTTCGTAGGCGCCATCAGAAGACCTCCGTCGGCGCCAGGAGGTCCTCGACGGCCGGGACGTACGGGCGGACCAAGATGGTCTCCTCGCCCCGAATGGTGCCCGTACGGAACAGGCAGGCGGACCGTAAGGCCGGTTGAGGGCGAGGTGTTCGGGAGTACCGCTCTCTGGTGCGCGCGATGGCGCGGCGGATACGGTTGAGCACGCTGATCAGCTCCTAACGCTGGTGGCCAGGTCCCCGGACATCGCCCGTCGCGGGGACCGCTTTGCGTACGACGGCCCACAGGGTGCGGCCGCCCAGGCTGGTGGCGAGGAGTCCGAACCGGTCTGCCTTCGCCATGACTTCCAGGACCTCCCGCCATGTCTCGGCAGGGAGGGCTTCCGGTACCTCCGCTTCGATCGATGTGTGTCGGGCGTGCTCCTGCGTGCGCGTGGTGAGCCCGACGGCTGACAGCCGGCCGGCGATGGCCTCCGCGCTTACTTCTGGAGCAGGCACAGGACAGCCTCCGTCACCGGCGATCACTTTCAGTGAAGCTAGTTAACTAGATTAGAGCTAGTGGACTAGATTTTCCATATGCCTGAGCAGCCGCCCTACCTCCGCATCGCCGACGAACTGCGGCGGCGGATCGCGGAGCACGAGTGGACACCTGGAGACCGGCTGCCCTCTCGGGCACAGATCGGCCAGGAGTGCGGAGTAGGCGAGAACGTCGTCCGTCGGGCCCAAGAGCTCCTGATCTCCCAGGGCGTGTTGGAGGGGCGGGCCGGCTCCGGAACCTACGTGGCCGAGCCCCGGCAGCGCGTGCGGATGGTTCGCTCCGCGGCACGTGAGCAGCCCGACGGGTCGCCGTTCCGCGCGGACATGAAGGCCGTGGGCAGAAATGGCGGCTGGGAGAGCCGGACCGACGCCAAGGTGCCGGCGCCCGCAGAGATCGCGGCTCGGCTCGGCATCGCCGAAGGGGCCCTGTGCGTCCGCACCGTGTACGAGTTCCTCGCCGACGGTCGGCCCGTGCAGCTGTCGACGAGTTGGGAGCCGTACGACCTCACTGGCGGCACCCTTGTCATCCTTCCCGAGGGCGGGCCGCATGCCGGGGCCGGCGTCGTGAACCGGATGGCTGAAATCGGCGTCATCGTCAGCCATGCCGTCGAGCAGCCCGAGCCGCGGCAGGCCACCGCCGAGGAGGCGTCGCTTCTCGGGATCCAGAAGGCCGCGCTCGTCACGCACATCCGGCGGACGTACTACAGCGACCAGGGGCGGCCTGTCGAGACGGCGGACATCGTCGTCCCCGCAACCCTGTGCGAGATCGTCTACGAGATTCCGATCAACCGGTAGCCGGGGGCGACATGCACAACGAGCAGCACGACGAGCGGCTATCGGACGACGAGCTGAAGCTCTTCATCCAGTACCTGCATCGGTACGCGAACCACGACCTGGACCTCTTCCAGCTCCTGGAGGTCGGCGACCCCGAGCACCCCGTCTACGTGGTGTTCAGCAGGGACTATCCCCCGGTCGCGGAGGCCTCTGACTACCAGCGGCCGTTCGCGGAACGGCGACCGCCGACGTCCACACCTGACATCAACGACGGTGGATGACAGCAGTCCACGACGGCTCCGCAGGGCAGACGCGAGCAGCGGTCCGCCCCCACGGACGACGCCCCGACCGAACTCCTAAAGCGGGTGTCGCAGGTTCGAATCCTGCCGGGGGCACCGGGGAACACAGATCAGGGGCTCTTCCGTCCAGCGGACGGAAGAGCCCCTGATTGCGTCAGTGCCCCCTTTTTCCCTGTGCGACCGACGGCCGACGGGTATATTCGTCGGTCGAGTCACAGGGGAGGCTTTTCATGTCCAAAGCTGCGCAGCCCGTTTCCAACGAGGTGATGCTCCTGACGGAGCGGCTGAAGCAGAGCAAGGCCGAAACGTATCCGGACATCTCCGACCAGGATTACTTCCTGATCAGTTCCACGGACACCGTTCTCCGGCACAAAGGCCTCTCCTCGCGGCAGATCGAGGACGGAATCACCGACGGCACCAACGACGGGGGGATCGACGCCGTCTACCTGTTCGTCGACGGGCAGATCGTCGAGGACGCGTCCGAGGCCACCCACGGCACGAACACGCCGCAGCTCGAGCTCGAGATCATCCAGACGAAGGACGAGAGCGGATTCAAGGAGATTCCGCTCCAGCTCTTAATCGACCATCTTCCGGTACTGCTCCGGCTCGACAGGCCGGACGGTCTCGAGGAGGAATTCAATCCGCGACTCCTGGAGCGGTTCGACTCGTTCCGGGACATCTATCTGGCCGCCTCCAGCCGTTTTCCGGCGCTGTCCATCAGCATTCGGTACGTGACGCGGTCATCGGAGATTCCGCACACGAAGGTGAAACGCAAGGCCGCCCGTCTCGAGAAGAGCATCGCGGAGCTCTTTCCGGACGCCAAGGTCGCCGTGGACCTCATCGGGGCGGGTGACCTGAACACCCTGGCGCGGCAGCGGAAGTCGAACACGCTGACGCTCCGGCTGTCGGAGAGCCCCATGTCGCCCGAGAAGGGCGGATTCGTCTCCCTGGTGCGCCTCGAGGACTACAACAGCTTCATCACCGACGAGAACGGCCGCCTGCGGGACGAGATCTTCGAGGAGAACGTCCGCGGCTACGAGGGCGCCACGGTGATCAACCGCGGCATCGCGGAGTCCCTGCGGCAGGGGGACGACGCCGACGCCGACTTCTGGTGGCTCAACAACGGGGTCACCGTGATCGGCAAGCGGGTGCAGCCCTCGGGGAAGATGCTGCACATCGAGGATCCGCAGATCGTCAACGGCTTCCAGACGTCCCGGAACGTCCACGAGTACTTCCGCCCGCACCGGCCGTCGCCGGAGAGCGTGGGCACCCGTCCCGAGGGGCGGATGCGGCAGATCCTCGTGCGCGTCGTCGAGACCAGGGACGAGGCCATCACCGCGCAGGTCATCAAGGCCACGAACAGCCAGAACCGCGTCTCGGCGGCCTCGCTCCGGTCCGGGGACCCCTTCCAGCGCAGCATCGAGGAGTACTTCCAGCGCCAGGGCTTCTACTACGAGCGGAAGCGGAACCACTACAAGAACCTCGGAAAGCCGCGCACCCAGATCGTCGAGGTCCTCGAACTCGCCCAGGCCGTAGGGGCGATCCTGCTCCAGCAGCCGCACATCGCCCGGGGCGCGCCGTCCTCCCTCGTGCGCGGGAAGTACGAGCGGGTCTTCAAGAACACGACTCCCCTGGAGGCGTACCTCCGCAGCGTCCTCGTGATGCGCGCGATCGACGACTTCCTCCCCTCGGTGGCCGGCCTGAGCGGTGCGTACGACCGGTCGAACGTCCGCTTCCACCTGGCGAGGGCGGCCACCGCGTTCGCGCTCAGGTCGTCCCGCCCGCAGGGCAAGGCCGTGGCCGGCCTCGACATCTCCCTCCTCGACGCCGCGTTCCTGGAGCGCGTGTACGAGTGGGTGGTCGAGCGCAGGGACGCCGCCGCGAAGGCCACCGACGTGCACGACCTGGGCGTCCTCGCCAAGGGCGGCGAGTGGGCGACCGAGATCGACAAGCGGCTGAGCAAGTACACCGACAAGACGCGCTGGCCGGTGACACTGACGCCTCCGCGTTCCGCCTGAGGCGTCGTCAGCGGGCGGCGCCGAGGCCCGGCTGGTCGAAGGTCTCCGGGACCGGGAGGGTGGACCAGTGGGGCACCGGCCAGGCGACGACCACCGCGCGGCCCACCACGTCCGCCTCGGGGACCATGCCGCCGTGCGGGTCGTCGCGGTGGTAGCGGGAGTCCAGTGAGGCCTGGCGGTGGTCGCCCATCACCCAGAGGTGGCCGGCCGGGACGGTGACCTTGAACTGGCCGGCCGGGTCGGGGCTGCAGGCCGTGTTGCCGGGGTAGACGTACGGCTCGGCGAGCGGCTTGCCGTTCACCTTCAGGGGGCCGTCGCCCTTGCACTCGACGGTGTCGCCCGCGACGCCGATGACCCGCTTGATCAGGTGCTTCTCCCCGACCGCCGGCATCAGGCCGATGAAGCCCATGAACCGCTGCGCCGCGTTGGGCTCCTCCGTCGGCAGGTTCGACAGCCAGTCGGCGGGGTCGCGGAAGACCACGACCTCGCCCCGGGCGGGCTCCGAGCCGAACCACGGGGTGAGCTTGTCGACCAGGACCCGGTCGTCCTCCTGCAGGGTGTTCTGCATGGAGCCCGAGGGGATCAGGAACGCCTGGAGCAGGAAGGTCTTGATCAGGAAGGCGAGGACCAGCGCGATGACGACGAGGAACGGGAGCTCCACCCAGAACGGGCGGCGCCGCTTCGGGGCCGCCGCGCCGGGGTTCTCCCGGTTGCCGGTGTTCTCCCTGTCCTCCTTGTCGTCCGCACCCGATCGTGCGTCCACCACCATGTCGCCCACTGCCACCGCCGACCTCGTCACGTACGTGCTGTCCGCAAGGAGCCTATGCCCGACGGGGCGCCGCCCGGCCGTCACCGGCCGCCCCGCACCCCGTACGGGTGACCCCGCCGGGGCTAGGCCGTCTCTTCCGGATCTTGGCCGGGTCCGCGACGCCTGGCACGGCACCTCGCCGCGTTGCCAGAGCGCCCCGATAGCTCCGCTATCGCGACACTCCGGCGCCTTGCGATGCTTCCCCTCGGCCCTGGCGGGCCTGGGGAGACCCCATGCACCAGACGCCGCGGCCTATCCGGCCCTGATCCGAAAGAAACGGCCTAGCGGGGGAGGTCAGCGGAGTTCCTCCGGGCAGGTCGTGCCGCGCGGGAAGAGCTTGTAGGGCGCGGCGAGACGGTAGGTGCCGGCCTTCGGGGCGAGGAGTTCGGTCCACTCGTCGCCCTCCGCGTCCGGCTCGGCCTTCAGGAGGCAGCCCTCCTCGTTGGCGAACACCTTCGGGATCTCGGTCTCGGAGGCCTCGCGGGCCTCCTTCGACGCCTCCGTCTCCTGCGGCGGCTCGATCTTGCCGCCGTTCTCGTCGACGAGCGCGAGCCACGGCGAGTAGGGCACCCGGATCCTGACGCGCGCGGGCCGGTCGAGCTGCAGCACGACCTCGTTGGCCTCGGCGCGCTGGACCCGTGCCGGCGGGTCGGCGAGCGGTGTGGGGTCGGTGACCTCGTACAGCCGCCAGTTGGCGTCGGACCACACCTGCTTCAGGTACGGCAGCCCGCCGTCGACCAGCTCGGCCTCGGCCTCGGCGCCCGAGTCGGGCGCGCCGGTCGGCAGGACCACGTAGCGCACGGCCCAGCGGCCGAGCCAGTCGTGGTAGTTCACCGCGTTGAGGGTGTCGTCGTAGAAGAGCGGGTTGCGCTCGATGTCGGCCTGCCGGTTCCAGCCGCGCGCCAGGTTGATGTACGGGGCGAGCGCGGAGGACTCGCGGTGGCTGGAGGCCGGCACGACCTCCACCCGGGCCTGCTCGGCGCCCCGCTCCTGGAGCTGGTTGATCAGCGGCGCCACCTCGCGGGCCCAGGACGCGTCCGGGGCGGTGCGGATGACGTCGTCGACGCCCTTGAAGCCGATCCACGCGTTCAGCCCGGCGAAGGCCAGCACGATCGCGTACCAGCGGCGCGAGCGCGGCCGCGCGTACGGCAGGGCCGCGAGCAGCACCACACCGGCGAAGAGCATCACCAGGCGGGAGACGTTCGAGCCGATCTGGGAGTCGACGAGCCAGGTGAGCAGCGTGCCCGCCGCGTACACGGCCGCCGCCGTCCGCACCGTCCGCCAGTCCTTCGGGACGAGGACGAGGACGAGGACGCCGAACAGGAACGGCAGGCTCGTCGACGCCAGCGACATCGGCTGCGTACCGGAGAACGGGAACAGCCAGGCCGAGAGCGCCACGACCGCGACCGGCGCGAGCCCGACCGCGTATGCGCCGGGGCGCCGCTTGTTGAGGAAGAGCGCCGCCGCGACCACGCCCAGGAACAGTCCGGCGACCGGGCTGCACGCGGTCGCCAGCGCGGCGAGCGGCGCTGCCACGGCCGCCTTCGCCCAGCGGTGGTAGCGCCAGCGGTGCGGCCAGCAGAAGACCGCCGCGACCGAACCGAGCGCGAACATCATGCCGAGGCCGAAGGTGACGCGCCCCGACAGCGCGTTGCACAGGAAGGCGAAGACACCGGCGAGCGCGCACGCCATCGGATTGCGCACCGCCCGCACCCGCACCAGGATCAGCGCGGTCAGGGCGGCCGAGAGCGTGCCGGCGATCATCATCGTCGTACGGACGCCGAGCACGGACATGACGTACGGGGAGACGACGCTGTACGAGACCGGGTGCATCCCGCCGTACCAGGCGAGGTTGTACGCCGAGTCCGGGTGCCGGCCGACGAACTCGGCCCATGCGTCCTGCGCCGCCAGGTCCCCGCCGCTGTTGGCGAAGAAGAAGAACCACAGGACGTGGGTGAGGGCGGCCACCGCGGTGGCGACCAGGACGGGGTAGCGCCGTTTGCGGCGGCGCGGGGCGGCGCCCGCGCCGTCGGCGCCCCGGGAGGCGCCGTCGGTGGTGGCGGTGGGCCGGTCGGGTGCCGGCCGCTGCCCCGGGAGTTCTATTCGCGAAGGTGAAGACACGTCGGGTTGGCCTCCGGCCTCACGGGTCCCCTCGGCGGTGCTCAATGCGGCCCTTTCCCGTGCTGCCCTTCTTCTCGTTCCCCGGGGGAACGCTAACAGGAGGGCGCCCGGGGAGCTCCCGGGCGCCCGTCCGATCAGCCCAGTCGGGTCAGCTTCTCGCCGAAGCCGGGCTCCACCAGGTCGTCCTTCAGGGCCACCGGCGCGCTGACCTCACCGGTGCCGGTGCCGATCGACACCTCGCCGACGACGTCCCCGGCCTTGGCGGCGTGCGGGGGCTTCTTCCCGCCGTCGCCGAGCCGCAGGTCCACCTTCAGGCCCGGCCAGCCGACCGCCTTGAGGTCCTTGGTGGACACGACCGGCGTACGGCCGCCGAGCCCGTCGTCCACGTAGCCGACGACCTGGCCCTTCTTCACCACCGCGGCGGAGGTGACGTCCTGCTGCGCCTTCTGGATGAGCTTGAGGCTGTTCTGGATCGCCAGCTCCAGCTTCTGCCACAGCTGCGGGGCGTCCTTGGCTCCCATGACGATGCCGAGGATGCGGCGCTTCTGGCCGTCGACGACCGTGTACGCCGACCACAGCAGGTTGCCGCCGGCCGGGGTCGACGAACCCGTCTTGATGCCGGCCACACCCGGCTGGAGCAGGATGTTGTTGTTGTTCTCGATCTGGCCGGGGATGCCGTCGACCGTCACGTTCGGCATGTCCACGATCTCGCGGAACACGTCGTACTGCATGACCGCCTTCGCCAGCTTCAGCTGGTCGAGCGGCGTCGACACGGTGGTCGCCTGGAGACCGGACGGGTCCGTGTACGTCGAGCCGGTCATGCCGAGCTCCTTGGCGGCGGCGTTCATCTTCTCGACGAACGCGGCCTCGGAACCGGCGTCCCAGCGGGCGAGCAGCCGGGCCACGTTGTTGCCCGACGGGATCATGAGGAGCTGGAGCAGCTCCTTCTCCGAGTAGGTCTGGCCCTCCTTGATGGGGGCCGTCGACTCGTCCTTCGCCTTCGCCTGCTCGCCCGCGGTCTTGTCGACCTCGATCTCCGGGCCGTTGCCGTTCCCCTTGATGGGGTGGTCGCGGAGGATCACGTACGCCGTCATGGTCTTGGCGACGCTCGCGATCGGCGCGGGCTTCTGCGGCCCGTACGTGCCGAGCGAACCCACGCCCTCGACCTCGGCGGCGCCCTGGCCCTCGTTCGGCCACGGCATCTGCAGCGGGCCGCCCTCGAAGGTGTACGTGGGCGACGCGGAGAGCACCAGCCTGGGGTCCGGCAGCGGGCGCACGAACTGTACGACCGCAAAGACGACGAGGAGCAGGACCACCAGCGGGGTCCAGATCTTCAGCCGGCGGACGGTGGTGCGCAGCGGCGTCGGCGCGGGCGGCGGCGTGTTGGTCAGCTCCGCCAGGATCTCCAGCGGCGGGCGGGGCGGCATCGGCTGCTGCCTGGTCCGCTCCGCCTCGGCGAGCGACGGCGGTACGGGAGCCTCCGCCTGCGCCGCGGCGGGCGCGGGCGCGGCGGCGGGGGCCGCGGCGGGCGCGGGCGCCGACGTGGGCGTGGGCTGCTGCTGCGGCTTCGACTGCGGCTTGGGCTGCTCCTGGGTGATGTCGCCCTGGAGCGGCCGGAACAGGGACGGCGGCAGCTTGAGCGCGGTCGTCGGCTGGTCGACGGGCTGGGACTTCGGCGTCTCCGCCGCCGTCGTCCCGGCCTCGCTCTCGGCCTCGGGCCCGGCCCCGAGCCCGGACTGCGACTCGGCCTCGGCCCGGGCCTTCGGCTCCTCGGCGGGCTTGAACGCCTTGAAGACCGCGGTCGGCTGATCGACCGGCCCGGCCGCGGGCCGGGCCGCCTTGGGCTCCTCGGGCCGCTTCACCGACGGCTCCTCGGGCTTCGGCTCGTCGTCGGCCGCAGCCTCCGGCTCCTCCTCCGCCCGGGGCGCGGCGGGCTTGCGCGCGGCGAACCACGACTCGGCCGGAGCCGCGGACTCGGCGGCGGCAGCGGCCTGGTCCGTCGCGTCGGCCTCGGCATCGGCCTTGGTCTCGTCCGTCACGTCGGCCTCGGCCTTGGCCTTGGTCTCGTCCGTCACGTCGGCCTCGGCCTTGGCCTCGTCGTCCGCCTCGGCGGTGGCCTTCGTGTCGACGTCCGCCACGGCGTCAGCGGTCGGCTGGGCCTCGGCGTCGGCCGGCTCGGCGTCCGCCCGCACCCGGGACTCCGCCTCGGGAGCCTCCGGCTCCGTCTCGGACTCCGGCGCCGTCTCGGCCCGCGCCTCGGTCTCCTCCGCAACCGGCTCCGTCTCGGACGCGTCCTCCGTCACGGAAGACTCGGCCGACGGCGACTCCGTCTCCGAAGGCGCCGAGGACTCCGACTGCTCAGCGGCCCGTACGGGCGCCGGCTCCGCCGGCTCCCCGGGCTCGTCCTCCGGCGCCGTCCGCGGTGCCAGGGCCCGGAAGACGGCCGTCGGCTCGTCGACCCGGTCCCGGAGGACGGACAGTCGCGGGTCCTTGCCGTCGCCGCCGACCGCGCTCTCCCGCTGCTCCGCCTTGTCGGGGGACTCGCCCGCCACCGTGCCTCCTCCATCGCTCATGCGTACGTCCGAACCATCTACCAGTGTCCTGTGTGAACCCCTTGGCCCCCGTGCTAGACGAGAACGACATACCTGCCGGTTCCCGTACGAACCACCCAGGCACTCTCGACAGATGAATGTGAGAGGGGTCACCCTGTCATTCATCCACGCGGGGAGGCATGGATGGGCAGGAGCCGCAGAACTATTCCGGAGGAGCTTCTGCTGCTCGCTCTGGACCCGGCCACGGGTACCACAGCGCAGCCGCAGTCGCTCGACCTCGGCCTGGCCGGAGCACAGCTAGTGGAGCTGGCTCTGGCAGGACGGATAGCCCCTGACGGGGATCGTATCGCCGTGGTGATGCCACGGCCGACCGGAGATCCGACTCTGGACTCCGCACTGGAACTGCTGCGCAGGCGCGGCAGTCCGGTCCGGGCCGTCCACTGGATCGGCGGGCCCCGACTGGGGCTGCGCCAGACGTATCTCTCGCATCTGGAGCGCTGCGGCATGGTCCATGCCGTGGAGGGCCAGATGTGCGGGGTGCTGCCGACGACTCGCTACCAGGCGACGGACACGGCCATCAGCCGGGAGATCAGGGCCCGGCTGGACAGTGCGATCCGCACCGGCGTACCGCCGGACCCGCGGACCGCGGCGCTCGCCGCGCTGGCCCACGCGGTCGGTCTCGGCAAGCACCTGTACCCGGGCAACGAAGGACGGTCGTCGCGGTCCCGGCTGCGCGATCTGATCCGGCACGACCCCATGGGCGGTCTCGTGGCGCACGCCGTGATGGACGTCCAGAACGGCGTGGGCGCCCAGCCCCGTCGGAGCGCCACGGCCGGCGGGGTGCCGTCCCAGCCGCGCCGCGGCACCATGGCGCGCGCCGCCATGTGACCGCCTCCGTGTGCGGGCGGGCCGTCCTCACGGCCCGCCCGCACACGTCGCGTTGTGGTCATTTCCCAGCGCACACCACACCTTTGGTGGCAGTCTGCCAAGCGGTAGATACTCACAGCTACGCAGCAGACAGCCGGAGGTGCAGTTTCCGTGGCGTCCAATGTCAACCCCACCGTCAGGCGACGCCGATTGGGCCAGGAGCTGCGTCGGCTCCGGGAGGCGAAGGGCATGACGGCCGAGCAGGTGGCCGACCGCCTGCTCGTCTCCCAGTCCAAGATCAGCCGTCTCGAGAACGGCCGGCGCTCGATCAGCCAGCGTGACGTCCGTGACCTGTGCGGGGTGTACGAGGTCGAGGACGACCGCGTGGTCGACTCGCTCATGCAGATGGCCAAGGACTCGCGCCAGCAGGGCTGGTGGCACGCCTTCGGCGACATCCCGTACAGCGTCTACATCGGTCTGGAGACGGACGCGGAGAGCCTGCGCGTCTACGAGCCGCAGATCATCCCGGGACTGCTGCAGACCCACGGCTACGCGGAGGCCGTGATCGCCGGCGCGCTGCCCGAGTCGACTCCGGCCGACATCGACAAGCGGGTCACGGTCCGCACCCGCCGCCAGGACCGCATCAAGGACGACGAGCGTCCGCTGCGGCTGTGGGCGGTCATCGACGAGGGCGCGCTGCGCCGGCTGGTCGGCAACCGGCAGCTGATGGTGGAGCAGTTGGAGCACCTGATCGAGCAGTCGCACCTGCCGCACGTGACCGTTCAGGTGCTGCCGTTCCACATGGGCGCGCACCCGGGCATCAGCGGGCATTACGCGATTTTGGAATTCCCGGACACTTCCGACTCCTCCGTGGTCTACATCGAGGGCGTGACGAGCGACCTCTATCTGGAGAAGGCGCAGGACGTCGCGAAGTACAGCGTGATGTACGAGCACCTGCGGGCCCAGGCGCTGAATGTCGAGGACACCCGGGAGTTCGTGACGGAGATTGCGAAGCAGTACGCCGCCGGAAAATAGGGGCGTCGCGGGCTGAATGCCGACATTCGGCCGGGGCGCGGGGGAAGAGGCCGGTACGGTACACCCCCGACTCGCTCCGGCGGAAGGCCACTTGGAATATGCCATCCGGTCGGGTGAACGCCGGTGCCACACGACGGGGCCGGGCGCTAGCGTCGATCACGCCAGAGCACAGCAACGTTGGCGTGACTCCTACTGGCAGCACCCAGCACTCGAGAAAACCGGAGCAGAGAACAATGGCGATTATTCAGGGCGGCACGGACAGCTGGACGAAGTCCTCGTATTCCGGTGGCAACGGCGCCTGCGTCGAGGTCAAGTCGCCGGTCGTGAACGCGATCGCGGTGCGGGACTCGAAGGCTCCCGAGGGCCCTTCCCTCTCTTTCGGACCGGGCACGTGGAACACGTTCGTGGGCGAGGTGAGCGCCGGGGTCCTGTGACCCCGCGCGCGTTTCCCGCCGCGTCAAGGAATGAGCCCTCTCGACCGGTCCGCCGTCCTGGCCGAGGGGGCTCGGCCTTGCCCGCGCACAGCCCCGCGTACGGGCCTCAGCGCAGCTCGTCCACGTAGCGGTCCGTACCGGGCACCGTCGGGACGAAGGGCGCCGCCAGTTCGAGCTTCCCGCCCCACTCCCCCGCCGCCGTCTCCAGGTCGGCGAAGTGCGCCGCCCAGCACTCGCGCGGGTCGCACTCCAGGAACCACAGCAGGGTGAGGCGCGTGTCGACGCCCTCGACCTGCTTCACGTAGGTCATCCGGTCGCCGGGCAGCGGCGTGGGCCGGAAGAGCGTCACCATCGCCGCGGGCGAGCCGGCGAGCCGCCGCGGGAGTTCGCGCGAGCGCAGCCGCTCGACGAGCGCCGCCCGCGCGCCCGGGCCCTCGGCGTCGACGACCTGGAGGACCAGGCCCGCGTAGGGGTGGTCGAGCGCGTGGAGGTCCCGGGGCCCGGCGGCCCCGTCGCGGTAGACGGTCACCTCGTGGTCCTGGAAGGACGTGAAGACGTGCGTCCGGTCGTGGTAGACCCGGGCGTCGCGGTTGAGCCGCTTGTTGATGGCGACGGTCCACTTCATGTGGTCGTCGTAGCGGCCGTCGGTGATCCAGTACGTGGAGAGGTAGCAGCCGGCGGTGACCGGCTGGGCGACGGCGGACTTCTCCGGGGCGCGCAGCTCCTGGAGGTCGCGGGTGGCGACCCAGCGGCGGCCGGCGAACATCCAGGGCATGGCCATGGCCCCGGCGTAGTAGTGGTCGTCCTCGTACCAGCGGTTGTAGGCGTACTCGTGGCCCGGGTGCGGTTCCACCATGGTGATCAGGGCGTGACCGGGACGCGTGCCGTACGGGCCGACCGCGGCCAGCTCCGCGTAGGTGTCGCTCCTCGTCTCCTCGCTCATGCTCGTTCCCCTTCCCTTGTGGTTGACCCGGCCCTACTCTGACGGCCCGTCAGATCAATGGCCAGGGTCAGGGAGGCGTCGGATGGCATTCCAGGGGCTGCTCCACGGGAAGACGGTCGTCGTGTCGGGCGTGGGCGCAGGGCTCGGCCACCGGATCGCCGAGACGGTGGTGCGGGACGGGGGCCGGGCGGTCCTCGGGGCACGCACCGAGGCCAATCTGGCGAAGTCGGCGGCCGAGGTCGACCCGGACGGGACGAGGACCGCCTTCCGGGCCACGGACATCACGGACGAGGCGCAGTGCGAGGCGCTGGCCGCGCTCGCGGTGGAGCGCTTCGGCGGGATCGACGCGGTGGTCCACGTGGCGGCCTGGGACTCGTACTTCGGCGGTCTGGAGGACGCGGACTTCGCGACCTGGCAGGGCGTGCTCGACGTGAACCTGCTCGGCACGCTGCGGATGACCCGGGCCTGCCTGCCGGCGCTGAAGGAGCGGGGCGGTTCGGTCGTCCTGATCGGCACCCAGTCGGCGGTCGCCGCGCCCTCGCAGGTGCGCCAGGCGGCGTACGCGGCGTCGAAGGGAGCGCTGACGTCGGCGATGTACTCGCTGGCGCGCGAGCTCGGCCCGTACCGGATCCGGGTCAACACGGTGCTGCCCGGCTGGATGTGGGGGCCGCCGGTGCAGGCGTACGTGCAGTTCACGGCGCACACCGAGCAGGTGCCGGAAGAGCGGGTGCTGGCCCGGCTGACGGAGCGGATGGCGCTGCCCGAGCTCGCGACGGACGGCGACGTGGCGGAGGCGGCGGCCTTCCTCGCCTCGGACCGGGCGCGGGCGATCACGGGCCAGTCGCTGCTCGTCAACGCGGGCGAGCTGATGCGCTGAGCGTTGTTCCGGGACCTCCGTCCATGCGCACCCGGCGCTCGTCAGCGAACACCGGGTTCCGGTGTCCGTGACGGAAATCGCCTGGATGCGAAGAGGTTCACGGATTCTGCGCGTTCCGCCCTCGTCGTCGCGCCGCTCAGCCCCTCGGGTAGCGGCTCAGCCAGCCCGACGCCAGATCCGCGGGGCCGTGCAGCGCGGCCCCCTGGGTCATCTCCATCGCGAAGTCGTCCGCCAGCTCCAGCACCGTGGAACGGCCCTCCAGTTCGGCAACCCAGGCCGGCGGGAGGGCCGTCTCGCCGTGCAGGGCGCCGAGCAGCGCCCCGGTGAGCGCGCCGGTCGCCGCCGACGGGCCGTCGTGGTTGACCGCGAGGCGCAGCCCGTGCCGGATGTCCTCGGCGACCAGGGCGCAGTACAGGGCGGCCGCCAGCTGTCCCTCGGCCCGGTCCTCGGCCGCCCCGAGCGCCGTCACCCGTTCCGCGTCCGGCACTCCCTGCCGTACGGCGGCGAGCGCGGCGTCCAGGGCCCCGGTCACCGGCTCGTGGCCCGGGCGCGGGGTGAGCTGCTCGACGGCGACGCGGACGGCGGCCTCGATGCCGCCGCCGCGGGCCAGGCCGTGCACGACGACCGCGAGCGCGCCGGCCGCGAGGTACGCGGCGGGATCGCCGTGCGTCTGCGCCGCGCACTCGACCGCGAGCTGGCAGACCAGCTGGGGCTCCCAGCCGACGAGCAGCCCGAAGGGCGCCGAGCGGACCAGGGCGCCGCTGTCGGCGGCCTGCGGGTTCTTGGGCCGGTCCGGGGTGC
Source organism: Streptomyces sp. NPDC127114 (assembly GCF_042677525.1). Lineage (NCBI taxonomy): Bacteria > Bacillati > Actinomycetota > Actinomycetes > Kitasatosporales > Streptomycetaceae > Streptomyces > Streptomyces sp. NPDC127114. The sequence goes on along the minus strand of NZ_JBHXTJ010000005.1, from coordinate 31,977 downwards.
CCAGGATCTCGTCGCCGAAGCCCGTGAGACAGGCCCGGGCCGGGTCCCGGCGTGCGTACAGCCACTCCTGGCGGGCCAGCCAGCCGAGGTCCGCCCGCCGCTCGTCGGGGCCCCAGTCGCGCTGGGTGGCCGCCCAGCGCAGATGGGCCCGGTGGACGTCGGTGGGCGGGTGCCAGGCGCCGGTGTCGCGGCGGACCTGGGCGCGGATGAGGCCGTCCACGGTGAACAGGGACATCTGGGTGGCGGCGGTGACGGCGCCACGGCGGCCGTAGGCGGGTGCCAGGTCGGTCAGGCCCTCGGGGCCGTGGGCCTCGCGCAGTGCCGCGAGGCCGCGGCCGGCCGCCGCGGCGCCGAGGGCGTCGCCGACCGCGCCGCCGAGCAGACAGCCGCGGACGCGCGACCGGAAGTCCTGCTGTTCGGTGCGGCCCCACACGGCCGCGGCTGTGGTGGTCACGACGTGCCTCCCCCGGTCAGCGGCTCCTGGTCCAGCACTGTAATAGACCGGATGCGCTCATTCGGGGGACGGAACGTTATGTGATCCGACGCCCTTCAGGCGGTTTTTGACCGCAGTTCGCCCGGGGTTCAGTCCTGGACGATCGGCAGCAGCTCCGGCAGGTGGCCGTCCGAGGCGCGGGCCGCGCGCTGCCGCTCCTCCGGGACCTCGCCGTACAGCGTGGTCCGCGGTCGGGCCGGGCGGCCCGCCGCCGCGGCGATGGCCTCCAGGTCGCGGATCGAGCGGTACGAGCCGTAACTCGAGCCGGCCATCCGGGAGATGGTCTCCTCCATCAGGGTGCCGCCGAGGTCGTTGGCGCCCGAGCGGAGCATCTCGGCGGCGCCCTCCGCGCCCAGCTTCACCCAGCTGGTCTGGATGTTGGGGATGTGCGGGTGGAGGAGGACCCGGGCCATCGCCGTCACGGCCCGGTTGTCGCGGACGGTCGGGCCCGGGCGGGCGATGCCCGCGAGGTAGACCGGGGCGTTGGTGTGGATGAACGGCAGTGTCACGAACTCCGTGAAGCCTCCCGTCTCCTGCTGGATCCGGGCCAGGGTGCGGAAGTGGCCGAGCCAGTGCCGGGGCTGGTCCACGTGCCCGTACATCATGGTCGACGACGACCGGATGCCCAGCTCGTGCGCGGTGGTGATCACCTCGATCCAGGTGGCGGTCGGCAGCTTGCCCTTCGTCAGTACCCAGCGGACCTCGTCGTCGAGGATCTCGGCGGCGGTGCCGGGGATCGAGTCGAGCCCGGCCTCCCTGGCCGCCGTCAGCCACTCGCGGATCGAGAGGCCGGTGCGGGAGGCCCCGTTGACGACCTCCATCGGCGAGAAGGCGTGCACGTGCATGCCGGGGACGCGTTCCTTCACCGCCCTGGCGATGTCGAAATAGGCCGTGCCCGGCAGGTCCGGGTGGATGCCGCCCTGCATGCAGACCTCGACGGCGCCGACGTCCCAGGCCTGCTGGGCGCGGTCGGCGACCTGGTCCAGGGACAGGGTGTAGGCGTCCGCGTCGGTACGGCGCTGGGCGAAGGCGCAGAAGCGGCAGCCGGTGTAGCAGACGTTGGTGAAGTTGATGTTCCGGGTGACGACGTACGTGACGTCGTCACCGTTCACCGTCCTGCGGATGTCGTCGGCGACCCGGCACAGGGCGTCGAGGGCCGGGCCGTCGGCGTGCAGCAGGGCGAGGGCCTGCGGGTCGGTGAGCCTCGTCGGGTCGTCGGCGGCCACCGCGAGGGCCTCGCGCACGTCGGCGTCGATCCGCTCCGGCGCCATGCCGGGGGCGGCGGCCTCGCGCAGCGCCTCCCAGTCGCCGTACACCTCGTCGAAGTCGGCGCGGCGGTCGCCGGTGCGGCCTTCGGTGTCGATGGTGCGGTGCAGGTCGGTGCGGCCGGTGCCGCCCGCGGCGGCGAAGGTCTCGTCCGGCTCCTGCCAGGGCAGTCCGCGCACCGGTGCGTCCGGGTTCGCGAGACCGGTCTCCGGGTCGGCGAGCGCCCGGACGTGCGGCAGCAGCCGCGGGTCCAGCCAGGGTTCGCCGCGCCGGACGAACTCGGGGTAGACGCAGAGCCGTTCGCGCAGCTCGAAGCCGGCGGCGCGGGAGCGGGCGGCCAGTTCGTCGATCTGCGGCCAGGGCCGCTCCGGGTTGACGTGGTCGATGGTGAGCGGCGAGACGCCGCCCCAGTCGTCGATGCCGGCGGCGATCAGCCGCTCGTACGCGGAGTCGACGAGGTTCGGCGGGGCCTGGAGGCAGGCGCTCGGGCCCATGATGAGCCGGGCGACGGCGACGGTGGCGACCAGGTCGTCGAGCTCGGCGTCCGGCATGCCGCGCATGGCCGTGTCCGGCTTGGCGCGGAAGTTCTGGATGATCAGCTCCTGGATGCCGTGGTAGGCCCGGGCGGTCCGGCGCAGCGCGAACAGCGACTCGGCGCGCTCCTCGGGCGTCTCGCCGATCCCGAGCAGCAGCCCGCTGGTGAACGGCACGGAGGAGCGCCCGGCGTCCTCCAGGACCCGCAGGCGCACGGCGGGCTCCTTGTCGGGCGAGCCGAAGTGCGGGCCGCCGGGCTCGGACCAGAGCCGGGTGGCGGTTGTCTCCAGCATCATGCCCATGCTCGGCGCGACGGGCTTGAGGCGCTGGAAGTCCGTCCAGGACATCACGCCGGGGTTGAGGTGCGGGAGCAGCCCCGTCTCCTCCAGGACGCGGATCGCCATGGCCCGCACGTACGCGATGGTGTCGTCGTAGCCGTGCGCGTCCAGCCACTCGCGGGCCTCGGGCCAGCGGTCCTCGGGCTTGTCGCCGAGGGTGATCAGCGCTTCCTTGCAACCGAGCGCGGCACCGCGGCGGGCGATGTCGAGGACCTCGTCCGGTGACATGAACATCCCGTGGCCCGCGCGGCGGAGCTTGCCGGGCACGGTCGCGAAGGTGCAGTAGTGGCACTTGTCCCGGCAGAGCCGCGTGAGCGGTATGAACACGCTCTTCGAGTAGGTGATGATCCCCGGCCGCCCGGCCGCCGCGAGCCCCGCGTCCCGCACCCGCCCGGCCGTCGCGACCAGGTCCGCCAGGTCGTCCCCGCGCGCCCGCAGCAGCACGGCGGCCTCACCGACGTCGAGCGCGACCCCGTCCCTGGCCCGCCTGAGCGCGCGTCGCATGGCGTTCACGGTGGGCGCGGAGACGCGGTTTTCCTGGTGATCCGTCATGGACCGAGCATACGAGCGGCCGAGGCCGCCGGGTCCCGGCCCTCCGCTAACGGACCGTTCAGTCGGTGTCCTTGGGATGCCGGGGCGCGGCATACACGAGGTGCACCGTCCTGCGCCGCTCGTCGACCAGGTACCGCACCCGGCCGCCGGCGGTGACTTCGTACTCCCACTGCGGATAGGCCTGGCCGCCGAGCGTGCCCACCGCGAGGCGACCGCGCAGCCGGTGCTGCCGGTCCGGGTCGTCCCGGCACAGCGGATCGCGGCGCAGGGCTTCGAAGCACCGCCGGGTGTTGCCGGGGGCTTCGGCCCCGAGCTCGCCCCGTCCCTCGGCCGCCTCGTTCGTCGCGAAGCGCAGCCGCCATTCGTCGCCGACCGGTGGTGGAGCGACGTCGTCGCCACGCTTCGGTGTCACGGAGCGGTCACCTCACCGTGGTCCTCGTCGGGGAGGGGCCGGGTGAGCTGGGCGGTGAGGGCCGGATCGGCGAGGACGCGGGCCGTCGCCCGCCATTCCACGATCGTGCGGTGCAGGGTGGCGTGGACATCCAGTTGCGCCGCGTCGTGCGTCGCGTCCACCAGGTCCTGCACGAATTCCCGCAGCTCCTCCTCCGACAGGTGACGCGCCCACGGGAACACCGCGGGAAGGGCGCGCCCTATCACTCGGGCGCCGTCGTCAGCGGCGAGGAGCGCCGCGAGGAGCCGAGCGGTGACGTCGGCCGTTTCCTCGCGCTCCTGGTCGTAGCTGGCCGTGGTGAGGTACAGGTCCTCTCCGTCGCGCCGGGTCACGAGCAGGCGGTGCGCCCGGAAAAGCCTCGCCGCGACCTGCTTCGAGTTCTTGGAGAGCTCGGAGAAGGCGACAGTGGGGGTCAGCATGCACCGACCCTACTTCGGAATGTATTCCGAAGTCGATCGCTCGCCGGAGCCTCCTGTCGGCCGGACCTCCTCGACCGGGCTCACAGATACCTCGCGTACTCGTCGAGGACCCGCAGCACCCCGGCCTCCGGCTCCGGGGGCAGCTGGAGGACGACCTCCTCGCAGCCGAGCTCCTCGTAGTGGGCGAGCTTGCCCGGGCTCGGGAGGACGGCGTACGGGACGACCTGGAGGGCCTTCGGGTCGCGGCCCGCCCGTTCCCAGACCTCCCGCAGGGCCGGGATCGTCTCCGTCAGGCCGCGGCCGCCGATGGGCATCCAGCCGTCGGCGTAGTCGGCGACGTGGTCGAAGAGGCGGGGGCCCGCGGCGCCGCCGACGAGGGTGCGGGGAGCGCCGGCGGCGGGCTTGGGCCAGGCGTGGGAGGCGCGGACGGAATAACCGAAGGCGCCGTCGTACGCGGTGGGTTCGGCGGCCCACAGGGCGCGCATCAGGTGCACGGCGTCGCGGGTGCGTGCGCGGCGGGTGCGCCAGTCGACGCCGTGGTCGGCGGCCTCCTCGCGGTTCCAGCCGAAGCCGACGCCGAGGGTGAAGCGGCCGCCGGAGAGGTGGTCGAGCGTGGCGATCTGCTTGGCGAGGGCGATCGGGTCGTGCTCGGCGACCAGCGTGATGCCCGTGCCGAGGCGGAGCCGCTCGGTGACGGCGGCGGCCTGGCCGAGGGCCACGAAGGGGTCGAGCGTGCGGCCGTACTCGCGGGGCAGTTCACCGCGGCCGGCCGGGTCGGGCGTGTCACGGGACACGGGGATGTGGGTGTGCTCGGGCAGGTAGAGCCCGGCGAAGCCGCGCTGTTCGAGTGCGCGGGCGAGCCGCACGGGGCCGATGGTCTCGTCGGTCAGGAAGATCGTGGTCGAGATCCGCATAGGCGGCACGGTAGGGGGTGCGGCGTGGATTTCCGAGGGGTGCGACGGAAGGCTGTCCGACGGACGTTGTTCCCTCGTTCACGGGCGGCGGGAAGAGTCGTGGACATGACCGAAGCGACGAACCACGCCGTGAACGACGCCGGCGGACACGCCCTGAACCACGCCGTGAGACACGCCACCCGGCGCGCGCTGCTCCTGACCGGTGCCGCGACCGCGCTTACCTTGGGGACCGTGAGCTTCGCACAGGCCGCCGAAGGGTCCGGAGGGTCCTCGGCCGACGTCCTCACCCGGACCGTGAGCGGCACCCTGCCGCCCGGCTGCCCCGACTTCGCGTACCTGCCGGTGGAGCTGCCGCACGGCGTGCGCGAGCTGCACGTCGCGTACGACTACGAGCGGCCCGCCGTCCCCGCCGGCACCCAGGGCAACGCCCTCGACATCGGGCTCTTCGACCAGCGCGGCACGGCCCTCGGCGGCCGGGGCTTCCGCGGCTGGTCGGGCGGCGCCCGCAAGGAGTTCTTCGTGCGCGCCGACGACGCCACGCCCGGCTACGTCGCCGGGCCGCTGCGCGCCGGAACCTGGTACGTCGCCCTCGGCCCGTACACCGTGGCGCCGCGCGGTCTGGCGTACACCGTGACGATCACCCTGCGGCTCGGCCCGTCCGCGCCCGCCGTCCGCCCGGCGTACCCGCCCGAGCGGGCGCGGGGCCGCGGCCGGGCCTGGTACCGGGGCGACTGCCACCTCCACACCGTGTACTCCGACGGCCGCCGCACGCCCGCCGAGGTCGCCGCGCTCGCCCGGGCCGCCGGGCTCGACTTCATCACCGGCACCGAGCACAACACCCACGCCGGACACGGCGCCTGGGCCGACAGCGCGGGCGACGACCTGCTGATCCTGCTCGGCGAGGAGGTCACGACCCGCAACGGCCACGTCCTCGCCCTCGGCACCGACCCCGGCACGTTCGTCGACTGGCGCTACCGGGCGCGGGAGAACCGGTTCGGGCACTTCGCCCGCGAGATCCGCCGCTCCGGCGGCCTGGTCGTGCCCGCGCACCCGCAGGCCACCTGCATCGGCTGCGCCTGGAAGTTCGGCTTCGGCGACGCGGACGCGGTCGAGGTCTGGAACGGCCCCTACACGCCGGACGACGAGGTCGCCCTCGCCGGCTGGGACGCGGCACTGGCCAGGGGGCGCTGGACCCCGGCCATGGGCAACAGCGACGCGCACCGGGACCCGGACCGCGTCGGCGGGCCGCAGACGGTGGTCCTCGCCGAGGAGCTGAGCCGGGCGGCGGTCCTGGACGGACTGCGGGCCGGGCGCTCGTACGTCGCCGAATCCTCCGCCGTGTCCGTGGAGTTCACGCTCGGCGACACCCGCGGCCGCTCGGCCGGGCTCGGCGAGCGCCTGCCCGTCCGCGCCGACGAGCCGGTCACCGCCCGGCTCCGCGTCACCGGCGCCCCGCAGGGCGGCACCCTCCGCCTCGTCACGGACCAGGGCGTGCTGCACACGGTCCCGGCGTCGGCCGAACCGGTGGAGTGGACGACGTCGGCCGCCCGTTCCGCGTACGTACGGGCGGAAGTCCGCCACCCGGCCGCCACACCACCCCTGCCGGGCGCCCTGGCGGCGTTCACCAACCCGGTGTTCCTGGAAGCGCGTTAGGGCCTGTCCGCGCGCTGGTGGACCCCTAACCCACCGCCCGCTGGTGCGCCGCCAGGTCGCCGTAGCCGCCCCGCTCCCACACCCGTTCGCGGAAGCGCTGGAGGGTGAGCGGGGCGGTGTCCTCGCCGGGTAGGCCGGCGAAGTGGACGGTGCCGCAGCGGTGGCAGTACCAGCCGTGCGACCACAGTTCCTCGGCCAGGTGCCGGCCCCGGGTCCGGCGTGCGAAGGCCGTCTTGCGGCGGACGAGGACGGCGACGACCAGGGCGGCGACGCACAGGGCGAGCGCCGATATCCAGCCCAGGAAGGAGAGGTCGGGCCCCGGGTCCTCCAGCAGGGGCGAGGTCCCGAAGTACGGGCCGTCCGGCAGCTCCGGCTCGTCCTCGAAGGCACCCCCGACGAACACCCAGCCGAGGAACGTGCCGACGGCCACGACCCCGGCGAAGAGGCCGAGGCAGCCGATGCCGTACGTGGGCTCCTTCGGCACGGGCGCGAGCGCCTCGGACAGCGCGGTGGTCACGCGGCGCGTCACCGTCCGCATGTCCCCGTCGGAGTTCCGCTCCCGGCCGGTGACGGCGTCCTGCCCGCCGAGGTACACGGCGGGCACCGCCTGCACCTGGTCGTCCCGCCCGCACCCCGGGCAGCCGTGGCTCGTCGTATTCATGTTTCCCCCTGTCATCGGTGCTGCGTACGGTAACCCGCATGCTGACGCGCCTAGAGACCTACTACGACTCCGTGCCCCGATCCGCAGCCCGCGCCGAGGAGTTCGGGCCCCTCACCCTCTTCGTACGGGAGGGCGGCGGCTGGCCCTACTACGCGCGGCCCGCGCTCGGGCACACCGGCGAGGTGCCGCTCGCGGCCGTGGAGAAGGTCCGGGCGCGGCAGCGCGAGCTGGGGGTGCCCGAGGCCTTCGAGTGGGTCGCGGAGACGACGCCGGGGCTGCGGGCGGCCGTGGAGGAGAGCGGGCTCGTGGTGCACGAGCACCCGCTGATGGTGCTGACGGTGCAGGCCGAGGCGCTGCCCGTGCCGCCGGACGACGTGACCGTACGGATGGTCGGCGCCGCCGATCCGGACCTGGAGAGTGCGGTCGCCGCCCAGTACGCCGCGTTCGGCGCCACGCCCGCCCCCGGCGCCGCCGCCCAGGTCGCGGCCCGCGTCGAGGCGGGCCTCACCCGGCTCGCCGCCGCCTTCGGCCCGGACGGCGTCGCGCTCGCGGCTGGCCAGCACCAGCCGGTCGGTCCGGTCACCGAGGTGGTCGGCGTCGCCACCCGCCCGGAGGCCCGCCGCCGCGGCCTGGGCCTCGCGGTCACCTCCGCCCTGGTCGCGGACGCCCGCGCGCAGGGCGCCGAGACGGTCTTCCTGACCGCCACGGACGACACCGTCGCCCGCCTCTACGCCCGCCTCGGATTCCGCACGATCGCGACGGCCCTGATCGCGGAGCCGGCGGAGACGGAACCGACCGCGGAAACGGAGCCGGCGGACGCGGAGGCGTAGGCGTGGGCCTGGGTGCTGGGGCGTGGGCGGAGGGGATCGGCGGTCAGCCGGCCCGTAGGACCGGCTCCCGCACCATCCACACGTCCACCGGGTCCTCCGACTCGACCGTGAACCCGGCCCGCTCGTAGAGGCGGCGGGCCGCGCTGCCCTGGAGCACCTGGAGGCGGACCGGGGCCGACTGGGCGTCGGCGCGCTCAAGGAGGGTGCGCAGCACGGCGCCGCCGAGGCCGCGGCCCTGCAGGGCGGGGGTCAGGTAGAAGTGCTCCAGGCAGAGGCCTTCGGCGTCCTCGTGCGGGCGGAGGGTGACGCAGCCCGCGAAGGCGCCGTCGACCTCGATGACGGAGGTGTACGCGGGCGAGAAGCCCTCCCGTATGCGCCGGCGCACCCGGTGTGCGTCGTAGCGGCCGAGTCGTTCCAGGTCCGCGCGCATGACCTCGGCCCGCAGTTCGGCGACGACCTCCACGTCCTCGGCCCCGCCCGGGCGCAGTGTCCAGTCGTTCGTGGGAGAAGGCATGGGCGCATCGTAGGGACGGTGCGCGTAACCCCGGCGCCCGGGGCGGCGTTCACGCGGCATGAAGAAGATCCTCACCGCAGTCGCCCTGACCTCCTTCGCCGTGACCGGCGGCCTCGCCGCCGCCGGGACCGCCGCCGCCGACACCGCGGGCGCGAACCTGCCTTCGGTGGTGCCGCTGAGCGGCGTCCTGGCGCCGAAGCCGAAGCCCGCCTCCGCGGACCAGATGCCGGCCGCCAACAAGATGGTGGAGGGGCTGCTTCCCGGGCAGCACTGACGGCGCCCGGACGCGGAACGGCGGAAAAGACGAGGCGGCGGGACCCCCCACGGGCCCGCCACCTCGCCGCTGTCCATCACCGATCGGTCGGTCAGTCCTCCACGACCAGTGACGGGGTCTCCTTGGTGAGCACCTCGCCGCGGAAGAACGCGGGGCTCTTGGCGCGCATCACCAGCATGATCACCACGCCGAGCAGCAGCAGCCCGACGCCGATCACGAACACCGACCCGACGCCGAGGACCGCGGAGCCGGAGCCGTAGGCCGGGTCCCACATGTCGTAGAGCGTCTTGCCGAAGACGGCGGTCAGCATCAGGCCGCCGAGGAGCGGCATGAGGCCCTTGTAGGCCAGGTCGCGGCCGGAGCGGAAGAGCTCGGCGCGGAAGTACCAGACGCAGGCGAAGGCCGTCAGGGCGTAGTAGAAGCAGATCATCAGGCCGAGCGCGTAGATCGTGTCGACCAGGACGTTCTCGCTGAGCAGGGTCATCACGGTGTAGAAGGCGCCCGTGGCGACACCGGCCACGACGGTGGCCTTGCCGGGGGTCTTGAAGACCGGGTGGACCTTGGTGAAGGACTTCGGCAGGGCCTCGTAGGTGGCCATGGCGAGGACCGTGCGGGCCACCGGGATGAAGGTGGTCTGGAGGCTCGCGGCGGCCGAGGCGAGGACGGCGACGAAGAGCAGGATGCCGAGGGCGGGGCCCATGACGGGGCCGGCGAGGGCGGCGAAGACGTTGTCGGAGGTCTCCGGGTTGGCGAGGCCGAGGCCCTTGTCGCCGGAGCCGACGGCCATCTGGGCGGCGACGCCGGTGGCCAGGTAGGAGCCGACCAGGACGACCATGGCGATCAGCGCGGCGCGGCCGGGGGTCTTCTGGCTGCCGGTGGTCTCCTCGTTGGTCGCCATGCAGGCGTCCCAGCCCCAGTACATGAAGATCGACAGGGAGAGTCCGGCGGTGAACGCGGCGAAGGACTGCACCGCGAAGGGGTTCATCCAGGACCAGGAGAAGTCGACGGAGGTCTCGAAGGAGCCGGCCTTCGACAGCGCCATCGCGACGAACACGGCGAGGACGACCAGCTGGAGGCCGACGAGGGCGTACTGCACGCCCTTGGTGGCGGTCATGCCGCGGTAGCTGATCGCGGTGGCGACGGCGATCAGGGTCAGGCAGGTGAGGATGTGGACGGCCTTGTTGTCGTCCAGGGCGGCGATCGACGGATCACCGGTGACCTCTCCGGCGAGGAGCCAGAAGTACGAGGTGGCGACGCCGGCCAGGTTGGAGAGCACGATGATCGTGGCGATCACCAGGCCCCAGCCGCACATCCAGCCGAGCTTCGGGCCGAAGGCCTTCACCGTCCAGGTGAAGGAGGTGCCGCAGTCCGGCATGGCCTTGTTGAGCTCGCGGTACGCGAACGCGACGAGCAGCATCGGCAGGAAGCCCGCGAGGAAGACGGCCGGCATCTGCAGGCCGACCTCGCCGGCCGTGGAGCCGAGTGTCGAGGTCAGGCAGTAGACGGGGGCGACAGTGGAGATGCCGATGACGGCACTGCCGAGCAGGCCCACGGAGTTCCCGCCGAGGCCCTTGGTACGTACACCGTGGCTGTCGCCCGCGGCGACGCCCCTTACCGTGTCTCCGGCCTGGGGCCGCACATCCACCTGAGTCATGAACAGGACGTTAAGTGCTGCGGTTTCCACATCCGGAAGATCGAACTCCGGCCGACCGGTCGATCTTTGCCTTGCATTGAGCGGGTCGAATCGGACGCGCACCAATGATTGAAAGATCGACTACTGCGACGGACCGACCAACCGGTAGGCCCGTCGCCGGGTGTCCGATATGCGGGAACCGCAGCCGTGCCCTAAATGTCCGTTTCCAAATTTTCCCGAGGAATTTTCGAGGCGCTCGTCACCCGGTCTTGCGGGGCGTGCCCACCCCGGGGCACGGGGGCGGGCACGCCCCGGGGCACGAGGCGGCCCGCGCGGCTCCCCGCCGGGCTCAGCCCGGCCAGACGACCGCCTGCAGCTCGCTGTACGCGTGCAGCGCGTACGAGCCGACGTCCCTGCCGACACCGCTCTTCTTGAAGCCGCCGAACGGCGCCTCCATGTTCCGGCCGACGGTGTTGATCCCGACCCCGCCGGCCCTCAGCCGCGCCGCGACACGGAATGCGCGGGCCACGTTCCCGGACCACACGTAGTCGATCAGCCCGTAGTCGCTGTCGTTCGCGAGCGCGACGCCCTCCTCCTCGTCGTCGAAGGGCACCACCACGACCACCGGGCCGAAGATCTCCTCGCGCACCACCCGCATGTCGTTGGTGCAGTCCGCGAGCAGGGTCGGCGCCACGTAGAAACCGCGGTCGAGCCCCGGTCCGGCCGGCCGCTCGCCGCCCGCGACCACCCGCGCGCCCTCCTTCCTGCCCAGCTCGACGTACGACTCCACGCGGTCGCGGTGCGCCGCCGAGATCACCGGGCCGACGACCGTGCCCGGCGCCGCCGGGTCGCCGACCGTGAGGTGGCCGAGGTAGCCGGTCAGCTTCGCGAGCAGCCGCTCGTAGATCCCGCGCTGGGCGAGCACCCGGGTCGGGGCCGTGCAGATCTGCCCGCTGTAGAAGGAGAAGGTCGTCCCGATGCCCGTCACGGCGGCGGCGAGCCCGTCGTCGTCCACGTCGTCGAAGACCAGCGCCGCGCCCTTGCCGCCCAGCTCCATGAGCTGCCGCTTCAGCTGCCGCCCGCACACCTCGCCGATCGCCTGGCCGACGGCCGTGGAGCCGGTGAAGGAGACCATGTCGACCGCCGGCGAGTCCACGGCCGCCTCGCCCACGGCGGGCGCCGACCCGGTGACGACGTTGACCACTCCGGCCGGGACGCCCGCCTCCGCCAGGGCGCGGGTCATGGCGAACACCGACAGCGGGTCCTGCGGGGCCGGCTTCACCACGACCGTGTTGCCCATGGCGAGCGCCGGGGCGATCTTCCCGGCCGGATTGGCCCAGGGGTTGTTGTACGAGGTGATGCAGGTGACCACGCCCACCGGGCGCCGTACCGCCACCGCCCCGAACACCCCGGCCTTCCCCATCGGCCCGGCCTCGTTGATCTGCGGCGGCAGCGCCTGTTCGACCGGCTCCAGGGCGCCGCGCGCGTACCGCCGGAAGCGGGCGGAGCCCACGGCCACCTGCATGCCGCGCGCGGTGGCGGTGGTGGCGCCGGTCTCGGCGCGCGCGAGCAGCGTGTTCGCCCCGGCGTCCCGAGCCATGAGGTCCGCGGCCCGGTCCAGGATCGCCGCCCGCTCCTCCGGCTTCGTACGGGACCAGGTGGCGAACGCCTCGCGGGCCGCCTCGGCCGCCGCGTACACCTGGGCGCGGGAGGCCTCGGGGGCGTATCCGACGGTCTCCTCGGTGGCGGGGTTGATCACGGCGTAATGACCGCCGTCGGGCTCGACCCACTCCCCTCCTATGTAGAGCCGCTCCGTGATCTCGCCGGTCCCCGTGTCCGTCATCGCGTGCTCACCGTCCTCGTGTCGCGGCCCGAGCGCAGGACGCGCCCCGGGATCGCGCCCGTCACCTCGTCGTCCCGTACCGTCTCCACGCCGTTGACCCGCACGGACACGATCCCGGTCGCGCGCGAGTCCAGGCGCGGGCTGTCGCCCGGCAGGTCGTGGACGAGGGTCGCCGGGCCCGCGTCGATCCGCTCGGGGTCGAAGAGGACGAGGTCGGCGTGGTGGCCCTCGGCGATCCGGCCCCGCTCGCGCAGCCCGAAGAGCCGGGCCGGGTCGTCGCTCAGCATCTTCACGGCCTGCTCCAGCGGCACCAGCTTCCGGCCGCGCAGGCAGTCGCCGAGGAAGCGGGTGGTGTACGGCGCCCCGCACATCCGGTCCAGGTGGGCGCCCGCGTCGGAGCCGCCGAGCAGGACGTCCTCGTGCTGCCAGGTCTCGGCGCGCAGCGCCCAGGAGGCGGGGTCGTTGTCGGTGGGCATGGGCCACAGGACGGTGCGCAGGTCGTCGTTGGCGCAGATCTCGACGAGGCACTGGAAGGGGTCCTGCCCGCGTTCGGCGGCGATGTCCCGCACGACGCGCCCGGTGAGGCCGGCGTTCTCCCGGGAGTACGTGTCGCCGATGACGTACCGGCCGAAGTTCGTGAGGCGCCGGAAGACGCCGGCTTCCTTTGAGTCGGCGCGGCGCAGCATCCCGGCGCGGACCTCCGGGTCGCGGAGCCTGGCGATCCGCTCGGGGACGGGGAGGGAGAGGATCTCGCCCCAGCCCGGGATGAGGTTGAGGGCGCAGAAGGTGCCGAGCGACATGTTCATGGGCGTGAGGATCGGCATGGTGAGGGCGACGATCCGGCCGCCGGACTTGCGGGCCCGCTCGGAGGCGAGGAGCTGGCGCGGGACGCGTTCGGGGACGGTGGCGTCGATGGTGAGGACGTTCCAGTTGAGGGGCCGGCCGGCGGCGGCGCTCATCTCGACGAAGAGGTCGATCTCGGCGTCCGAGAACTGGTCGAGGCAGCCGGCCACGATCGCCTCCAGCTGGGTGCCGTCGTGCTCGCCGACCGCCCTGGACAGGGCGATCAGTTCGGCGGGCTCCGCGTGGCGGGAGGCGACGGGGGCGCCGTCGCCGTCGGAGTGGGTGGAGGACTGGGTGGTGGACAGGCCCCAGGCGCCGGCGTCCATGGCCTGCTTGAGCAGGTCGACCATCTGCCGCAGCTGCTGGGCGGTCGGCTGTCCGCCGACGGCGTCGGCGCCCATGACGTACCGCCGCAGGGCGCAGTGCCCGACCATGAACCCGGCGTTGACGGCGATCCGCCCTTCGAGGGCGTCCAGGTACTCGCCGAAGGAGGACCAGGTCCAGTCGACGCCCTCTTCCAGCGCGGCGAGGGCCATGCCCTCGACCTTGGACATCATGCGGCGCGTGTAGTCGGCGTCGGCGGGCCGGCCGGGGTGGAGCGGGGCGAGGGTGAAGCCGCAGTTGCCGCCGGCGACGGTGGTGACGCCGTGGTTCATGGAGGGCGTGGCGTACGGGTCCCAGAAGAGCTGGGCGTCGTAGTGGGTGTGCGGGTCGACGAAGCCGGGCGCGAGGACGAGGCCGGAGGCGTCCTCCTGCGTGCGGGCCTCCTCGCCGGCCGTCCCCGCCCGGGCGATGACGGCGATCCGCCCGTCCCGTATCCCGACGTCGGCGGTGAAGGCGGGGGCGCCGGTGCCGTCCACGACGGTGGCGCCCTTGATGAGGTGATCGAGCATGGCGTTCCCTTTCTGCACCTGGACACGGGTGTGCCCCGGACCGGGGCCGCCGCGGAACGGCCTCCGGCCGGGGCCGGTACGGGGCGGCGGTCCGGGAAGACACCGCCCCGCGCTGGGTGGGGCCCGTCAGTTGCCGGCCGACTGCCGGAAGCGGGTGGTGCGGTGGACGGGGTCCGTGTCGATCTCCGGGATCACGTGCTCGCCGATCAGCTTGATCGTGTTCATCGTGTCCTCGTAGGAGATGCCGATCGGCAGGCCGAAGGACAGCTGGTCGGCGCCCGCCTGTTCCCAGCGCTTGCACTGGGCGAGGACCTCGCTCGGGTCGCCGCAGATCATCAGCTCCTCCTGGATGAGGAGTTCGATGATCTCGGCGGAGTACTCGGGAAGCAGCTCGGGCCACTCGGGGACGCCCTCGGGGCGCGGGAAGGTGTCGTGGTAGCGGAAGAGCAGCGACTGGAGGTAGTTGAGGCCCCCGCCGACGGCGATCTCGACGGCCTTGTCGTGGGTCTCGGCGCAGATCGCCGTGGAGGTCACCATGACGTTGTCGTTGACGAAGTCGCCGACCGCCCTGGCCTCCTTGACCGCGGTCTTGTACGACTCGACGACCCACTCCATGTCGGAGACCTTCTGCACGCTGAAGCCGAGGACGCCGAGGCCCTTCTTCCCGGCCATGGCGTACGAGGACGGGGAGCCCGCCGCGTACCACATGGCCGGGTGCGACCTGCCGTACGGCTTGGGCAGGACCTTGCGCGGCGGGAGCGACCAGTGCTTGCCCTGGAACCCCTCGTACTCCTCCTGGAGCCACATCTTGGGGAACTCGGCGATCGTCTCCTCCCAGATCTCCTTGGTGTGGTTCATGTCCGTGATGCCCGGAAAGAACCCGAGGATCTCGTGGGAGCCGGCGCCCCGGCCGGAGCCGAACTCGAAGCGTCCGCCGGAGAGGTGGTCGAGCATGGCGACCTTCTCGGCGACCTTCACCGGGTGGTTGACCGGGGCGAGCGGGTTGAAGATGCCGGAACCGAGGTGGATGCGCTCGGTGGCGTGGGCGAGGTAACCGAGGTAGACGTCGTTGGCGGAGAGGTGCGAGTACTCCTCCAGGAAGTGGTGCTCGGAGGCCCAGGCGTACTTGAACCCGGACCTGTCCGCCTGGATGACGTACTCGGTCTCCTCCATGAGGGCCTTGTGCTCGGCTTCGGGATCGGTCTCGGCGCGCTTGCCGACGTATCCCTGTACGAAGATCCCGAATTCCAAGGAAGTTCACCGTCCTCGTGAGTTTCTGACGTGTCGTCAGATTCTTTGATGTGCCCCGGCCTGTCAATACCTGATGGATCGTCAGACGGGCTCGGCGGCAGGGTTCCGGAGGAGGTCCGGAGGCGGTCAGAAGAGCTTGACGCCGGCGAGCCAGCCGCCGTCGATCACGAACGGCTGGCCGGTGATGTACGAGGAGTCCTCGGCCGTCAGGAAGAGCGCGAGGGCCGCCACCTCCTCCGGGCGGCCGATCCGCCCCAGCGGCACGAGGTTCCGGTAGAGCTCGGCGGTGGCCGCCGGGTCCACGCCCTCCGGGTTGCTCATCGCGGTGTCGATCGCGCCCGGGCAGACCGCGTTGACGCGGATGCCCTTCGCCGCCAGCTCCACGGCCGCGACCCGGGTGAGCCCGAGGACGGCGTGCTTGGTGGCGGCGTAGGCGCCGACCCCGGCCATCCCGGTCACGCCGGTGTACGAGGCGGTGTTGACGATCGTGCCGCCGCCGGCCGCCTCGATCTCGGGCGCGACCGTACGGATCCCCAGGAAGCAGCCCACCTGGTTGACCTGCACGATCGCCTGGAACTCGGCCAGAGGCGTGGACACCAGCTCGTTGAAGCGCAGGATGCCCGCGTTGTTCACCAGGCCGTCGACGCGGCCGAAGCGGTCCTTCGCGACGGCCACGGCGCCGGACCAGTCCTCCTCCCTCGTCACGTCGAGGCGGACGTACGCCGCACGCTCCTCCCCCAGCTCCTTGGCGAGCGCCTCGCCCTGCTCGTCGAGCACGTCCCCGAGGACGACCCTCGCCCCCTCGGCGGCGAAGAGTCGCGCCTCCTGTTCGCCCTGCCCGCGCGCCGCGCCCGTGATGACGACGACGCGCCCGTCCAGCTTGCCCATGACACCGGCTCCTCAGTTCAGGTGGGGGGCGACCTCCGTCGCGAACGCCGCCATCTGGTCGGTGAGTTCGGTACGGCTCCGGGAGCGGAACCGCACCTGGATCTGGTGCACGCCCATCTCGCCGTAGGCGCGCAGGGATTCGGCGAGCGCCTGCGGCTTGCCGCTCAGGGTGCGCCGGCCGGTGTCCCAGCCGGGTTCGCCCACGTACAGCGCCTCGGTGATGGCGCCGACCGTGAGCGGCGCCTCGATCCCGGCCTCCTCGCGCAGCCGCCGCAGCGTGCCGATCTGCTCGGCGAGCCGGCCGCGCGGGTCGCCCTGCGGCAGCCAGCCGTCCCCCTTGAGGGCGGCCCGGCGCACGGCGGCGGGCGAGGAGCCGCCGACCCAGACGGGCACGCGCGCCTGCGCGGGCCGGGGCCGCTGGCCCAGGTCCCGGAAGGAGAAGCGCGGGCCGTCGTGCTCCGGGAACTCCTCGGGCCCGAGCGCCGCCCGCAGCGCGTCGACGGTCTCGTCGAGCACGCCGCCGCGCCCGGCGAAGTCCGCCCCGACCGCCTCGAACTCCTCCTGGACGTGCCCGGCCCCGACCCCGAGGACCAGCCGGCCCCCGGAGAGGTGGTCGAGCGTCGCGTACGCCTTGGCGGTGACGAGCGGGTGGCGCAGTCCCACGACGGCGACGTGGGAGAGCAGCCGGACCCGCTCGGTGGCCGCGGCGAGGTAGGCGAGCGTGGCCACCGGGTCGTACCAGACGGTGCTCATCGCACCGGCGAGCCGGCGCGGGATGGCGACGTGGTCGCAGCACGCGACGTAGTCGAAGCCGTGCGCGTCGGCGGCCCGGGCGACCGCGAGCAGGTCGGCGGGGCCGGCGGCGGCCTCCCAGGACTCGGCGTAGAGGGTGCTCTGGGACTGGACGGGCAGCTGGATCCCGTAGACGACGGCCACGAGGACTCCCTATCTGACGTTCCGTCAGTTCTGGTCGAGGGCCCATGCTGTCCGCTGACGCCTCGTCAGGCAAGAGGTGCGGGCGAAGGGGGCGGCAAATAACAATAGGATTAACAATCGGCTGCTATCATTCACTCCGTGAGCGAGCAGCCCGGCCCCGGCGAGGGCCCGACCCGACCCGTCTCCGTCTCCCTGCACGAGGGGACGATCGCCGCGCTCAAGGAGCGCACCGGCAGGCGCGGCATGTCCGCGTACATCGAGTCCCTCATCCAGCGCCAGCTGGAGCGGGAGCGGCTGCGTGAGCTGATCGAGGATGCCGAGGCGGAACTCGGCCCGGCCGACGCCGCCGCCGTCGAGGCGAAGCGCGCCATGCTCCGCGCCGAGACCGCGAGGCCGGCGGACGCCGCGTGAGCGGGACACTCGTTCTGGACTGCGAGGGCCTGTCCCTGCTGGTACGGCGCTCCACCGACCTCCTTGAATGGCTCGTCGCGGCCGAGGCCGAGGACATCCGGGTCGTGACCAGTTCCGTCACCCTCGTCGAGGCCCGGGACGCCCGGGTCCCCCAGGCCCGCTTCGACTACGCCGTCTCGCGCGTGAACGTGATTCCCCCCAGCGAGACCGTCGCCCGCCTGGCCTGCAAGCTCCTGGCGGGTGCCGGTCTGCACGGCCACAAGTACGCCCTCGACGCCCTCGTGGCCGCGACGGCGCTGTCCTCTCCGGCTCCGGTGACGGTCCTGACCTCGAACCCGGAGGATCTGGCCGCTCTGTGCGGGTCCGGCATCCGCGTGATCAAGGTCTGAGCGACGACGGCCCGGATCGACATGGACGAGGAGCCGGAGCCGCTGAAGCGCGCGGCACGCATCGGCCGCCACTTCGAGCGCGCACGCCAGTGGCAAGCGGTGGAGGACGCCGGGCTCCGGCACCAGGCCGAGAAGCGGTCCGTCCGTGACGCCGTGGGGTACGCGGACCTCGCCGACTCCCAGGACGAGGACCGCGCCTACGCCGCCGCGCAGCGGACGCGCGACAGGAGGCGTACCGGCCCGGCCGGGTGACTTCGAAGAACCGGGCCCGGCCGGTGGACGCCGCCCGTCACGGCACCCAGAGGCCGTCCGGGGTCAGGCCCAGCAGGTCGATCGCGTTGCCGCGGACGATCCGCTCGACGACGTCCGGTGCCAGGTGGCCCATCTGGGCCTCGCCGACCTCCCTCGACTTGGGCCAGGTGGAGTCCGAGTGCGGGTAGTCCGTCTCGTACAGCACGTTGCCCACCCCGATGGCGTCGAGGTTGCGCAGCCCGAAGGCGTCGTCGAAGAAGCAGCCGTAGACGTGCTCGGCGAACAGCTCCGACGGCGGTCGCAGCACCTTCTCCGCCACCCCGCCCCAGCCGCGGTTCTCCTCCCACACCACGTCGGCGCGCTCCAGGACGTACGGGATCCACCCGATCTGGCCCTCGGCGTACATGATCCGCAGGTTCGGGAAGCGCTCGAACTTGCCGCTCATCAGCCAGTCGACCATCGAGAAGCAGCAGTTGGCGAAGGTGATGGTGGAGCCGACCGCGGGCGGCGCGTCGGCGGACGTGGACGGCATCCGGCTGGACGAGCCGATGTGCATGGCGACGACGGTGCCGGTCTCGTCGCAGGCCCGCAGGAACGGGTCCCAGTGGTCGGTGTGGATCGAGGGCAGCCCCAGGTGCGGCGGGATCTCGGAGAAGGCGACGGCGCGGACGCCGCGCGCGGCGTTGCGGCGCACCTCGGCCGCGGCGAGCTCCGGATCCCAGAGCGGGATCAGGATGAGCGGGATCAGCCGGCCCCGCGCCTCGGGGCCGCACCACTCCTCGACCATCCAGTCGTTGTAGGCGCGGACGCCGAGGAGACCGAGTTCACGATCGGCGGCTTCGGTGAAGGTCTGTCCACAGAAGCGGGGGAAGGTGGGGAAGCAGAGGGCGGACTGGACGTGGTTGACGTCCATGTCGGCGAGGCGGTCGGGGACGCTGTACGAGCCCGGGCGCATCTGCTCGTACGTGATGACCTCGAGCCGTATCTCGTCGCGGTCGTAGCCGACGGCGGTGTCGAGCCGGGTGAGGGGCCGGTGGAGGTCCTCGTAGACCCACCAGTCGCCGATGGGGCCTTCGTCCCCTTTGGCGCCCATCACGGGGGCGAACTTTCCGCCCAGGAAGGACATTTCCTTCAGCGGGGCGCGGACGATCCGGGGGCCGGTGTCGCGGTAACGGGACGGGAGCCGGTCCTGCCAGACGTGCGGGGGCTCCACGGTGTGGTCGTCCACCGAGATGATCTTGGGGAAGCTCTCCATGTGTTTCACGGTAGCGCCGATCTGACGATCCGTCAGCTAACTGGTACGGGAGGAACGCCGCACGACCGGTCCGCGCCCGCCCGGATCGACCGACCCGATGCTGACGCACCCCCTCCGGACAAGGCAGACTGTCTCGGGCGAAACCAGCTGTACGGGCAGGGGGACATATGGACCGTGAGAACGGGCCGCGCGTTCCGGAACAGCGGACTCCGGCACCGGGTTCCGCCAGGACCGGCACCGGGCCTGCCGACGACCCGCGCTCCGGCGCACCCGAGGAGACCGGAGCGGGCGGAGCGGCCGGCGCGCCGGGCGTGGCCGGGGCGGCCGGCAAGCCCGGCGTCGCGGCGACGGACGGCGCGCCCGCCGTGACCGGCGCGGAGGCCGCCGGTGACGGGCTCAGCTTCGCCGTGCTCGGGCCCGTGCGGGCCGCCCGGGGCGGCGCGCCGCTGCCCACCGGGTCGCCGCAGCAGCGCGCCCTGCTCGCCGCCCTGCTCCTGCGGGACGGGCGCACCGCCACCGCCTCCGAGCTGATCGACGCCATCTGGGGCGAGGACCCGCCGTCGCAGGCGCTCGCCGCCGTCCGTACGTACGCCTCCCGGCTGCGCAAGGCGCTCGACCCGGGCGTCCTCGTCAGCGAGTCCGGCGGCTACGCCCTGCGCACCACCGCCCTCGACCTCACCCGGGCCCACGACCTCGCCGCCGAGGCGGAGAAGCTGCGCGCGGCCGGACGCCGCGGCGCCGCCCGCGACCGGCTGAACGAGGCGCTCGCCCTGTGGGACGGCGAGGCGCTGGCCTCCGTCCCCGGCCCGTACGCCGAGACCCAGCGCACCCGCCTGGAGGAGTGGCGGCTCCAGCTCCTGGAGAGCCGGCTCGACCTCGACCTGGAGGTCGGCGCGCACGCCGAGGCCGTCTCGGAGCTCACCGCGCTGACCGCCGCCCACCCGCTGCGCGAGCGCCTGCGGGAACTCCTCATGCTCGCCCTCTACCGCTCCGGCCGGCAGGCCGAGGCGCTCGCCGTCTACGCCGACACCCGGCGGCTACTCGCCGACGAACTGGGCGTCGACCCCAACCCGGAACTCTCCCGGCTCCAGCAGCGCATCCTGCAGGCCGACGCCGAACTGGCCCGGCCCGTGGAGGAGTCGGCGCCGGCCGCCACGCCCGTCGCGCGCCCCGCCCAGCTGCCCGCCACGGTCCCGGACTTCACGGGCCGCGCCGCGTTCGTACGGGAACTGGGCGCCCGGCTCGCGACCGCCGAGGGCTCGGTCATGGCCGTGTCCGCGCTCGCCGGCATCGGCGGCGTCGGCAAGACGACGCTCGCCGTGCACGTCGCCCACGAGGCCCGGCCGCACTTCCCGGACGGGCAGCTGTACGTCGACCTCCAGGGGGCCGGGGCGCGGTCGGCGGCCCCGGAGGCCGTGCTCGGCGCGTTCCTGCGCGCCCTCGGCACGCCCGACTCGGCGATCCCGGACTCGCTCGACGAGCGGGCGGCGCTCTACCGCTCGACGCTCGACGGCCGCCGGGTCCTGGTCCTGCTCGACAACGCGCGCGACGCCGCGCAGATCCGTCCGCTGCTGCCCGGCACGGCGGGCTGCGCGGCCCTCGTGACCAGCCGGATCCGCATGGTCGACCTGGCGGGCGCGCATCTGGTGGACCTGGACGTCATGTCGCCCGAGGAGGCGCTGGAGCTCTTCACCCGGATCGTGGGCGAGGAGCGGGTGCGGGCGGAGCGGGAGGCAGCCCTCGACGTGGTCGCGGCCTGCGGTTTCCTGCCCCTCGCGATCCGCATCGCCGCGTCGCGCCTCGCGGCGCGGCGCACCTGGACGGTCTCGGTCCTGGCGGCGAAGCTCGCGGACGAGCGGCGCCGGCTGGACGAGCTGCAGGCCGGCGACCTGGCCGTGAAGGCCACCTTCGAGCTCGGCTACGGCCAGCTGGAGCCGGCCCAGGCCCGCGCCTTCCGCCTCCTGGGCCTCGCCGACGGCCCGGACATCTCGCTGGCGGCGGCCGCGGCGGTCCTGGACCTCCCGGAGTGGGAGACCGAGGACCTCCTGGAGGCCCTGGTCGACACCTCCCTCGTGGAGTCCGCGGCCCCCGGCCGCTACCGCTACCACGACCTGGTCCGCCTCTACGCGCGTGCGTGCGCGGAACGCGACGAACACCCGCCGGTGGAACGGGAGCTGGCGCTGTCGCGGCTGCTGGACTTCTACCTGGCGACGGCGGCGCAGGTGTACGCGATCGAGCGGCCGGGGGACCGGACGGTGGACCATCTCGAGACCACCGACCGTGCCGGGCTCTCGTTCGCCGACGCGGGGCAGGCACTGGACTGGCTGCACGCCGAGGCGGACTGCGTGCTCGCGTGCGCCCAGCAGTCGCTGGCCCGGCCGTTCGTGCGCCGGGCCGTCGACCTCCTGATGGCCGCCAAGGACCTCGCCGAGTCGGGGGCCAACGCGCACCGCTACGAGACCGCGGCGAAGGCGGTCCGTGACGCCGCCCGCGCCTTCGGCGACGCCCACTCCGAAGGTCGGGCCCGCACCACCCTCAGCCAGCTGTACAGCACGGCAGGCCGGTTCGAGGAGGCCGCGGAGGAAGCGGGTGCCGCCGACGCGCTGAGCCGGGTGTCCGGGGACCCCTGGACGCTGGCGAACGCGCCGAACGAGCGGGGCATCCTGGCGCTCTACGAGAACCGCCACGCCGACGCCGAGGCCCATCTGTCCAAGGCGCGCGAGGCGTTCCGCGCCGACGCGAACCGGCCGGGCGAGGCGAGCGCGCTCTGCAACCTGTCGCGGGTGCACCTGGCGACAGGCCGGGTGGCGGGTGCGGTGGATCTGGCGAAGCAGGGCATCGCGATCTACGAATCCGCGGACGCCGGCCTGGCGCTGCGGCTCGCGAACGGCAAGTACGCCCTGGGTCTGGCGCTCACGGCGGCCGGGCAGACCGCCCGCGCGGGCGAGGTGCTGACCGAGGCACTGGCCGTGTTCCAGGAGAGCCGGCAGCAGCTCTGGCACGGCATGACCCTGTTCCGGATCGCCGAGGTCCACCTCGCCGACCGCAGGCACGCGTCGGCCGCGTCCTGCGCCGAGCAGGCCCTCTCCGTGCTCCACGGCATCGGCGGCGACTGGCGGCGGGCGAACGTCCTGACCGTCCTGGGCCGTAGCCTGGCCGGGCTCGGACAGATCGGCCGGGCGCAGGCCTGCTGGGGTGACGCCCTCGCGGTCTTCGAGCAGCTGGACTCCCCCGAGGCCGAGGCCGTCCGGGCCCTGCTCCACCCGGCCGCCGCGGCGTGACCTGTGCGCGGCCGGGACCCCGGGCGCGCGGCCGCCGGGGTCTGGACTGGGCGTTCATCGTTCGTTTATCGCCACGCGCCATCCTCGGAGTTGTCGATCCGTCGCGTCGGGGGGCAGGCGAATCGGCACGAGGCCCCACCGTTAAGGTGATCGGCTTTGGACGTCGTCCGCCCGGCGACTCACGGGGGAGTTGCCGGGCGGACGGCTCTACTATCCGCCTTTCGACGATTTCAGGAGTCGACTCCATGGCCGACAACCTCAAGCCCGCTGACTCGCACGCCACCGGCGAGGACATCACCACGCTGGACTCGCACGCCACCAGCGAGCCGATCAAGCCGCTCGACACGCAGGCCGGCGACGTCACGACGCTGGACTCGCACGCCACCAGCGAGCCGATCAAGCCGCTGGACTCCCACGCGACCGGCGGGACGATCTGACGGTACGGCCACGAGCTGTTCCACCACGGGGGACGGTTCCGGCGGCGCCATCGGGGGAGTCGCCGGGGCCGAGCGGGAGCCGTACGGAGCGCGGGCTCGGGGGACGCCCGAGGGGACCGGGGGGAAACCTGGGGCAGGGCCCGCACGCTTCGTACGGAGCCGATGAGGAGGGGCCGGGCAGCAGCCCGGCCCCTCCTTCGCGCGCCGGGCACGGATCTTCGCCGCACCCGCGCGCGCGACCTGACGGATTCAGCCAACCTGGCTCGCACCCGCGTTCGATCTGTCTGATGATCGCTCGTGTCCGGCACGGCAGGTGGTGGGGACCACCGACCGTGCGGGGCGAGGCACGCCACGCGCGCGCAAAGGGGGGAGGGCCCGGACCGGTGACACCGGTCCGGGCCCTTGGCGTACTGCCGCCGTGCGCCGGGGCGTACGCCTCTTCCACTCCATCGGGCGACGTCCGTCCGCTTCCCGGCCGGCCGGGACCGGCCCGCTTCTAGCCTCCGGACCATGGAGCAGGAGAGCAGGGGAGTCGTCGACCAGGCCGCGCTGTGGTCGGCCTCCCTCGCCGCGGTCATCACGCTGTCACTGGGCGAGGGGCGCTACGACTGGCTGAGCTTCGCGCTCGGGGTGACGCTGGCACTGCAGATCGCCACCTTCTACCGGCCCGCGCGGCACGAGCCGGGCAGCCGGGGTGCGCGGGGCGTCGCGGCGGCCGGGTTCGGGGCGGTCGGCGGGCTCGTGGGGACGATGGTGCTGGCGTGGCCGGTGCAGATCGTCGTGGGGACGCCGAGCCTGTGCCACCGCATGGACGCGGCCGGGGAGGCGGACCTGGCGGACTGCGCGGGGGACGCGGCCTATCCCTGGCTGGGCGTGGTGTGGCTGACGTCCGCGCTGGCGCTCGGCTGCTGGCACTGGTTCGGCGTGGTGGAACGGCAACCGTCCCCCGACCGCACGGGCCCCGAGCCCACCGGCCCGGAACCCGCGGCGCTCTGAGCCCACCGGCCCGGAACCCGCGGCGCCCTGAGCCCACCGGCCCGGAACCCGCAACAGCTTGCGCCCACCGGGCCCCGCGCTCAGCGCGCCCGTTGCGCCCGCAGCTCCCCCTTCACCACCTTCCCGCTCGCGTTCCTCGGGAGCTCCGTGACGAACTCGACCTCCCTCGGGACCTTGTAGTTCGCCATCTCGCGGCGCGACCACGCGATCAGGTCGTCCGCGGTCACCCGCGCCCCCGGTCGCCGTACCGCGAAGGCCTTGCCGACCTCGCCGAGCCTCGGGTCCGGGATGCCGATGACGGCGACGTCGGCGATGTCGGGGTGGAGGCCCAGGAGCTGTTCGATCTCCGCCGGGTAGGCGTTGAAGCCGCCGACGATGAACATGTCCTTGATCCGGTCCGTGATGCGGAGGTTTCCCGCCTCGTCCAGGACGCCCACGTCACCCGTGTGCAGCCAGCCGTCCCCGTCGACCGCCGCCGCCGTCGCCTCCTCGTCCTCGAAGTAGCCGCGCATCACGTGGAAGCCGCGCACCAGCACCTCGCCGGTCTCCGAGAGGCGGACCTCCGTTCCGGGGATCGCCCGGCCCGACGTCGTCGCGATCACCTCCGCCGGGTCGCCGCGCCGGCACATCGTCACGATGCCGCTCGCCTCGGAGAGGCCGTACGCCGTGAGGACGGTGGCGACGCCGAGTTCCGCGCGGAGTCGCTCGACGAGCCGGAGCGGGACGACCGCCGCGCCGGTGACGACCAGGCGGAGGGTGGACAGGTCGTGGGCGGCGCGGGACGGGTGGTCGAGGAGCGACTGGTGGAGGGTCGGCGGGCCCGGCAGTACCGAGATCCGCTCCGCCGCGATGTTCGCCAGGACCGTGTCCACGTTGAAGACGGGCTGCGGGACCATCACCGCCCCGCGCAGCAGACAGGCGATGATCCCGGCCTTGTAGCCGAAGGTGTGGAAGAAGGGGTTCACGATCAGATAGCGGTCGCCCTCGCGGAGCCCCGCCAGCTCGCTCCACACCTCGTAGCAGCGCAGGGTCTGCTCGTGGGTGATGACGGCGCCCTTCGGGCGGCCCGTCGTGCCCGAGGTGTAGACGATGTCCGAGGGGGACGACGGCGCGACGGCGGCGGCCCGAGCCCGCACCTCCTCCGGCGCCACGCCGTCGCCCTCCGCGAGGAAGGACTTCCAGGTGGTGTAGGCCGGATCGTCCGGCACCGTGTCGCTGAAGACCACCACCCGTTCCAGGTCCGGGAGTTCGACCTCCGCGCGCCGCAGGGAGGCCACGTACGAGGTGCCCAGGAAGGTGCCCGTGACGAACAGCAGCCGGGCCCGCGAACGGGCCAGCACGTCCGCCGCCTCCGTGCCCTTGAAGCGGGTGTTCAGCGGGACCAGCACCGCGCCCGCCGTGACCGCGCCGAGCGCCGAGACGATCCAGTCGAGCGTGTTGGGCGCCCAGACCGCGACCCGGTCCCCCGCGCGTACGCCGGCCGCGAGGCACGCGGCCGCCGCCCTTTCGACGCGGGCCCCGAGTTCGGCGTACGAGACGCGGGTGCGTCCCTCGACGACCGCCTCACGCGGCCCGTACCGCTCGGCCGCCCCGCGCACCAACTCCGGTATCGAGCCGTACTCCATCGCCGTCCACCCTCCCGTAGCTGACTATCCGTCAGATTAGCTGTAGCCTGACGCGCTGTCAGCAACGACGACACCGAGGGGGTTGCCGTGCTCAAGGACCGCACAGCCATCGTCGGCATAGGCCAGACCGCCTTCGCCAAACGCCTCCCCGAGTCCGAGAAGACCCTCGCCTGCCGGGCGATCCTCGCCGCCCTCGACGACGCCGGCATCGCGCCCGCCGAGGTCGACGCCTTCGCCTCGTACACGATGGAGGAGACCGACGAGGTCGAGGTCGCCAAGGCGATCGGCGCCGGCGACGTCACCTTCTTCTCCAAGGTCGGGTACGGCGGCGGCGGCTCCTGCGCCACCGTCGCCCACCTCGCCGCCGCCGTCGCCACCGGGCAGGCGAGCGTCGGCGTCGCCTGGCGCTCGCGCAAGCGCGGCAGCGGCCCCCGACCCTGGAAGAACACCGCCGTCCAGCTGCCCACGCCCGGGCAGTGGACCCGGCCCTTCGGGCTGCTGCGGCCCGCCGACGAGATCGGCATGCTCGCCCGCCGCTACATGCACGAGTACGGCGCCACCCGCGACCACCTCTTCAACGTCGCCCTCGCCTGCCGCAACCGGGCCAACCAGAACCCGGACGCGATCATGTACGAGCGACCGCTGACCCGCGAGATGTACATGACCTCCCGCTGGATCAGCGAACCCCTCTGCCTCTACGACAACTGCCTGGAGACGGACGGCGCCCTGGCCTGCGTGATCGTCTCCGCCGAGCGCGCCCGCGACTGCCGGCGAAAGCCCGTCTACGTCCACTCCGCCGCCCAGGGCCTGCCCGCCCAGCACCACGGCATGGTCAACTACTGGAACGACGACCCGCTCTCCGGCCCCGCCTGGACCGCCGCCCGCCACCTGTGGAAACAGGCCGACTTCGGGCCCGCGGACGTCGACGTCGCCCAGATCTACGACGCCTTCACCCCGCTCGTCCCGCTCTCCCTGGAGGGCTACGGCTTCTGCGGGAGGGGCGAAGGCGGCGCGTTCACCGAAGGCGGCGCACTGGAGACCGGCGGCCGGCTGCCGCTCAACACCGGCGGCGGCGGGCTCTCCGAGGCGTACGTCCACGGCTTCAACCTCATCAACGAGGGCGTGAAGCAGCTCCGCGGCACCTCCACCGCCCAGGTCCCGGACGCGAGCACCTGCCTCGTCACCGCCGGCGAGGGCGTCCCCACATCCGCGATCCTGCTCAGGAGTTGAGATGCTCACACCCGTCATCGACGAGGACGGCGCCCCCTTCTGGGAGTACGCCGCCCGAGGCGAACTCCGGATCCAGGCCTGCGCGGCCGACGGCTGCGGCGAACTCCGCTTCCCGCCCCGCCCCTGCTGCCCGCACTGCCAGTCCTTCGACAGCGAGTGGCGGCTCATGTCCGGGCGCGGCCGGATCTGGTCCTTCGTCCTGCCCCACCCGCCGCTCCTGCCCGACTACGCCGCCCAGGCCCCGTACAACGCGGTCCTCGTCGAACTCGCCGACGCCCCGCGCGTCCGCCTCGCCGGCAACGTCGTCAGCGCGCCCGACGCGCCCCTGAACTCCGTCGACCCCGCCCGGCTGCGCATCGGCGCCGCCGTGAAGGCCGTCTTCACCGAGATCGACGGCGTCACCGTGCCCCGCTGGATCCTGGAGCGCGGATGAGCACGCGCGACGGCACCGGCATCTCGCTGGAACGCGACAAGGAACGCGGGATCGCCGTCGTCACCCTCGACCGGGCCCGCAAGCACAACGCGATCACCCTCGACATGGCCCGCGAGCTCGGCGAGACCTGGCGGCGGCTGCGGTACGAGGACGAGGTCAGGGCCGTCGTCGTCACCGGCGCCGGCGGGCGCGCGTTCTGCACCGGGATCGACCGGGACGACGCCGGACGCGTGCCCCAGCCCTCCTCGCCCTACGCGATCGACGACCCGCTCGTCGCCATCGGCCCCAAGGCCAACGACCTGTGGAAACCCGTCATCGCCGCGGTCGAGGGCATGGCCTGCGGCGGGGCGTTCTACCTGCTCGGCGAGGCCGAGTTCCTGATCGCGGGCGAGGGCGCCGAGTTCTTCGACCCGCACACCACCTACGGCATGGTCAGCGCCTTCGAGACCATCCACATGGCGCAGAAGATGCCCTACGGGGAGGTCGCCCGGATGGCCCTGATGGGCACCGCGGAGCGGATCTCGGCGCGGCGCGCGTACGAGACGGGCCTGGTCAGCGAGCTGACCCCGGCGGGAGAGGCACTGGACGCCGCCGTCCGCGCCGCCGCCGTCATCGCCGCCTGCCCGACCCGCGCCGTGCAGGGCACCGTGCGGGCCCTGTGGTCGGCCAAGGAGGCCGCCCGCGCCCAGGCCCTCGCCCACGCGCCGCACCTGGTGACGCTCGGCAACCTGCCGGCGGACCGGCAGGCGGAGCTGTTCGGGGCGCGGGGCGGGGGCGGGGCCGGGAGCAAGGGCTTCCGTCTGCGCTGAGGCGGCGCCGCCGGGCCGAAGCCGCGGCGCCGTGCCGGTACGGCTCGTCAGCCGATGGTGCGGTCGGCGAAGGAGACCTCGCAGCGGGTGTACTCGGAGCCGTTGCCGGAGCCGGTGTACGGGGTGGTGGCCTCGGTGGACTTCGACGCGCCGCCCTCGACCCGCAGGTCGCTGACCTGCGCCAGCGCGAGGTCGACGGTCTTGCCGGCGTCGCCCTTGAACTGCATGGTGACGTCGTAGAGGTACGCCGAGGAGTCGCTGTTGGTGATGGTCAGCTTGGCGACCAGGTTCTTGCCGTCCGCGCTCAGCGCGCACTCGTCGATCTTGACGTCACGCGAGGCGCGGTCCTTCGACGAGCCGCCGACACCGCTGACGCTGCCGGAGGAGCTGCTGGAGTTGCCGTCGGAGCCGCTGCTGGAGTGGCTGGAGTTGTTGCTGGAACCGTGGCTGCCGCCGCAGCTGCCGCCGTGGGAGCCGCGGGCGCCGGTGAGGGCGACCAGGGCGATACCGAAGACGGCGATGGCACGGACATGACGAAGCTTCACGCTTCAACCCCCGTTGAGAATGTGTGCGAGTGCACAGGCAGAGTGACGGTGCCCGTCCACGAAGACCGTTGACAGGCGCACGACACCCTACTGGACTCCGGGACCCTCTCTTGCCAAGCGTCTCAGGAGGCGCTCGCCGTCGGGCTCGGCGTCACCCCGGAGAGCCGCACCGCCCCGAGCAGGGTGCACCTCTTCACCTGTGCGACGGTCCGCGGGTGCATCATCGCAACGTCGTAGATCCGGGAATCCGGGGACGCCACGTCGATCACGATCTCCCCCCGGTCGACCGGCGAGCCGTCGCCGCGCTCGAACTCCAGGACGACGCGGTAGGTACCGGACACGTCGTACCCCGGCGTGACCCGGATCGACGCGGTGGTGTCGGCCGCACGGGCCGGCTTGCCCTTGCGCTTCTTCTCGGCGGGCCGCACGCACTGGAAGACCTCCACCTTGAGGTCCGCCGGCCCGCTGGTCGGCGACGGCGTGTACACGGGGTCGCCCGAGGCGCCGGAGCTGCCCGAGCTCCCCGAACCGCTGGAGGCGTTGTCGTAGTCGTCGTTCTTCTTCTCGGAACTGGAGCAGCCGCCACCACCGCCGCTGCTGCTGCTCCTGCTCTTCCCGCTCTTGCTCTTGCCACCGCCGTGGCCACCGCTGCTGCTCGTCTGGAAGCCCGTCAGCGCGAGCACGACCACCGTGAGCGTCGCGGCCAGCTTCAGCCTGGTGCGGACCATCGCCGCTCCCCCCGTCCGTCCTCCTGCCGTTTCGGCGTGTGCGCGTCACCCTAGCGCCGGAGCGCCCGGTCGCCTGGCGGGGCCCCCGCACCCGGCGTAGCGTCGACAGCGAGAGCCCGACCGAAGGAGGCCGATCGGTGATCCGCAACATCGTCGGCTCGGTACTGGCGCTCGCCGGAGCGACGGCCGCCGTCTGGAGCCCCTTCCGTGCCTGGTACGACGGCCGTCACGGGCGCGACTATCCGATCGAGGACCTGTTCACCGGCATCACCGACGCCAAGGCCGACGCGATCGCCTCGATCCTGCTGCCCTTCCTCTTCGCCGCCCTCCTCACGCTGGCCGGCGTCGTCTTCCGCAGCCGCTGGCTGGTCGCCCTCGCCGGCGTCGTCGTCCTCGGCTTCACGATCCTCTGGATGGTGCGGGTCGGGCAGGCCGAGGGCAGCCTGACCGTCGACTCCGGCGGCGGGGGCCTCGGCGACGGCGTCGCCAACGCGCTGGGCGGCGGCGTGCTGCTGCTCATCGGCGCGGTGGTCATGTCCGGGCGCCCGCGGCCGCACGCCACCCGCGTGGACCGGCCCCACCGGCCGAGCCGTCCGACGCTCGACGAGCCGTCGCCCGACCACCGGCCGTACGCGCCCGAGCACCCGTACACGGCACCGCCGGACGAACAGCAGACCTGGACGGACCACGGCCGACCGCCCGTCGCACCACCGCCGGAGTCGGCACCGCCCCGCGAGGGCACACCGCCGCCGTCCTCCGGCGCACCCCGATGGGACCCGGGACGCGACGACACGCCGCCGCCCCCGGAACGCCGGGCATGACAGCGACGGACGTGACAGCGCAGGTCCGACAGCACAGGTCCGACAGCCCCGGGCGGGACAGCCCCGGGCTGACAGCCCCGGGCGTGACCTCTTCGCTGTCGCGCCGAGGCCTTACGCGCCCCGGTTCGTCGCCGTCCCCTTCACCGCGT
Source organism: Streptomyces sp. NPDC127114 (assembly GCF_042677525.1). Classification (NCBI taxonomy): domain Bacteria; kingdom Bacillati; phylum Actinomycetota; class Actinomycetes; order Kitasatosporales; family Streptomycetaceae; genus Streptomyces; species Streptomyces sp. NPDC127114. The sequence goes on along the minus strand of NZ_JBHXTJ010000005.1, from coordinate 1,430 downwards.
CGAGCGCGTACACGCACCGGTCCTTGCTGCACGCGTACACGACGCCGTTCCTGGCCACCGGCGAGCCGGTGATCTCGCCACCGGTCGCCAGCTTCCAGCGCAGCTGCCCGCCGCTCGCGTCCAGCGTGTAGAGCACGTGGTCGGCGGAGCCGAAGTGCACCCGGCCGTCGGCGACCACCGGGGTGCCGATCAGCTCGCCGCCCGCCGCGAACCGCCACTTCGGGGTGCCGGTGACCGCGTCGAGGGTGTACAGCGCGCTGCCGCTGCCGACGTGGATGTTGCCCGCGGCGATCAGCACCGGCTCGGTCGACTGCCGCGGCTCGGTCGCGATCCGCCAGCGGTCCTTGCCGGTCGTCGCGTCGAGCGCGTACACCGTGCCGAGGTGGTCGGCCAGGTACACCCCGCCGCCCGTGACCGCCGGTCCCGGGGCGAACGCGGGCGGCGACAGGAACACGGCCGGCGCCTCGAAGTGCCAGCGCACGTGCCCGGTCGCGATGTCCACGGACAGCACGCGCGTCCCGGCCGCGACGTACACGCAGCCGTCCTCGGCCGGCGCGACCCGCACCGGAACCTGGGCGCAGGAGGCGGCGTCGCCGATCGGGTACGACCAGCGCTCGGCACCCGTACGGGCGTCGAGCGCGAGCAGCCGGGCGTCGCGCCACACGTAGACGGTGTCGCCGTGCACGGCGGGCCCGCCCTCGACCGTCTCGAAGTCGGTCTGGGCGCCGGTGATCTCCCACAGCTTGGCGCCGTTGGAGGCCTCCCACGCCTGGACGCCGCCGCCGCGGGTGCCGGTGACGACGGTGCCCCGGTCCACCTGAAGGGAGTACACCCAGGCGTCCGTGTGCAGCCGCCAGCGCTCGCTGCCGTCGAGCGCGTCGAGCGCGTACAGGGTCGGCCCGTCGGAGGCGTGGATACGGCCGCCGGCCACCGCCATCGACCAGGCCACGTCACGGGTCTTGAACTGGCGCCGGCCGCTCGCCGTGTCGAGGGCGTGCACCTCGAAGGAGGTGACGTACAGCAGGTCGCCGTCGACGACGGGGGTGCCCCACACGTCGTTCGACATGCGGAAACGCCAGGGACGCCAGTGGCCGGGCGCCTCCGGGGCCGGGGTCCGCGCCTCGGGGGCACGGGACGGTGCCGGCAGCGGACGGGAGCCGGGCGGCGGGCCGGGCTCGGCGCCGTTCGGGCCGCCGCCGGGCGGGCGGATCCAGCCGGTGGCCGTACCGGCCGCGGCGCCCGGGGCGAGGGCGACGGCCGCGCGGGTGTCGGCCACCCGGGGGCCGGGGCCGATGGGCACGGCGGCGCCGGCGAGCCGTACCGGACCGGCGTCGGACTCGGCGGGACCGGCGTGCCGGCCGCCGGCCGGACGGTCGCCCGTCGGTTGATATTATGATGGCCGGCCGCGGGAGAGGTTTTAGGGTGTGTAG